>DASXAP010000288.1:0-2137 GCA_036406655.1 Xanthobacteraceae bacterium
CGGCGGCGGCGGCTCGGGCTCGGCCTCGGGCAATGCGAGCTCCCGCTCGGCGGCGCGGGCCTCGTCGCGGCGGGCCGAGGCGGCGCGGCGGGCCGAGCGGTAGATGTGCGGCACGCAGGCCCCGAGCACGAGGGCCAGCACCGACGGCATCGCGATCAGCAGCGCCAGGTTCCGCGCCGGCAACGCTGCAACCGGGAACGGCAGCAGGTCCTGCATGTAGGTCACGACGATCCCCATCCCCGCCGCCATCGCCAGGGCGCAGGCCAATCCCTCGGCCGGCCGCCACCAGAACGGGGGCGGCTCGTCGCCGACCCGGTCCTCGCAGCACGCCGCGACCGCCGTGCACAACAGGAAGGTCAGCAGGATCAGCGGCAGATCGCCGCGCGCCCCGGCGAGCGGATCGGCATCGGTCAGATGGAAGACGAGGCAGATGCCCGCGGCCGCGGCGGCGCAGATCGCGCCGTTGACGGCATAAGCGAAGAAGCGCGGCGGCTCGCCGGGTCCGCGGCGGAAGAACGAATAGCGCTGCAGCAGCCAAACCGTCAGCGCCACCGTGGCGAGCCGGACCACCGTGACCTTGGCGGCAGTCAGGAGCCCGCCCGTCTGCTGCTGCGACATCCCCATCGCCACGGCAAAGAACGGGATCGCCAGCACCAGATAGAGAAAGACGCCGAGCGCCAGCCCGGTCAGGCTGTTGATCGGAAAGCCCGGCAGGTTCATCGGCTCGGCGGCGGCGAAGCCGGTTTCGCGCAAGCGCCGCAGGATGTCCTTCTCGCTGCCCTCCGAACGCAGCACGGCATGCGCCAGAAACAGCGCCAGCGCGACGAAGTGCTCGCGGCAGGAGCGGGCGAACTGCTCGCGCCGCTCCTTGGCCAGCTCCTCGTAGACATCCTCGTTCTCGACCGCGCGCAGGCGCGCGGCGAGCGTCAGCGACGCGGCGGAACGGCGGAGAAACTCGCCGGTCTTCTGATCGAGCTCGGCCCATTCGCGGCCGGCCTCGTCGAAGAAATGCGTGTAGCGCCGCTCGCGGGCGAGCTTGTGGAGAGCGTGGTGCAGCTTGACCACGCAGGTGAAGCGGTGCTGCGACAGCTCCAGCTTCTCGCCGCCGTGGCGGCGCAGGTGCTGGATCAAGCTCTCGCCCCAGCTGCCGTCGCCATAGGCCGCGCGCAGCGCCGCGACATCCTCCCGGCTCACGGCGAAGCTTTCCGGCGTCAGGGTCGCGGCGCGGCGCTTGACCTCGTCGGGGATCTCGGCCCAGTCGAGAAAGAGCGCCAGCAGCGCCTCGTCGAGCCGCTTCAGGTAGGGCAGCGAGGGCAGCAGGGTCGTCATCGCCAGGGTCGCGATCAGCGGCACCGGCAGCGACCCGTCGTCGGCCCCGGGGATCAGGAATTTTCGCCACGGGCCCGCCTTCAGCAGGATGACGAGCGCGACGAACAAGGCGAGCGCGCTCAGCACATAGCCGAGGGCGCTCGACCAGTAGAGCGTCTGACGGGTCGAGGAGCGGTTCGAGGGCGGCGTGTTGAACCGTCCCCAGGCATAGAGCGCGATCAACACCCCGCATGCGGCATAGGTCGGAATCCCGTCCACGGCACACCCTCCTGCGTCCTACGGCAATAGAGTAGGAGAGGGGAGGCAGCGGCAGCGTGAGCCGGCTCACAGCGCGAGCGATTTAATTTCGGCGGAGACGGGAATTGATGGCCGCCGCAGCCCCCAGGCGACGACGCTGTTCCCGAAGACCACTCGGTCAGGCGGAACCGAACCGCCGGATCGCCTCGTCGCCGAGCTCGAGGCCGAGGCGGGGGCGGGTCGGCGCGCGGCCGGGCGTGCGGAAGGGCATGCGATTGGAGCGCTGAGCGGGGCAGCCGCGGGCGCCGCCGCCAAACAGCAAAGCGGCGCCGGAAGGCGCCGCTCTTGCTGCCGCGGGGGAGAGGATGGGCTAGGCGGCCTTGCGCCGGCGGCGGAAGAGGGCAAAGCCGACCAGGGCCGAGCCGATCATCGCCAGGGACGCGGGCTCGGGATCCGGGATCACCGAGGCCGGGGTCGCGATCGAGATGCCGCAGCCGATCGCCGCCGAGGTGTTCACCTGGATGCAGGTGATCGACAGCGAGGCCGATTGCCCGTTGATGATGTAGGAGCC
>DASXAP010000289.1:0-29810 GCA_036406655.1 Xanthobacteraceae bacterium
CGTCACGTAGTCCGTCTCCGCCTGCTGCACGTCCTTTTCGGCCGCTCCGCCGATCTTGATGAGGTTGCGCTGCCGGTCACGGCTCTTGAGGGCGAGCGACAACAGCACCTTGGCGCGATCGTACTCCGCGTAGGCGGCAGCAAGATCGGGCGAGTCGATCACGACGAGGGGCTGATCGGACTCCACGCGCTCGCCGAGCTGCACCTTGAGCTGCGTCACCCGCCCTGCGAGCGGTGGCAGCACCTTGATCAGTCGGCCGGGATCGGCCTCGACCACCGCCGGCAAAACGAGACTGCGCTTGATGTCCTGCTCGGCGACCGGCTCGACTGCGAGCTTGGCACGCAACGGCGAGCCCTCGGTGACAAAGACTCGTTGCCCCGCGCGGACAAGGAGCCGCATTTTTTCGACAGGCGCCGCTGCGGTTTGCGCACGGCTGAATCGTCCCACGAGCTCCCGATAGGCGCCGGTGGCCAGCGCACCTATAAGAAGAATACACGCGAGGATGATCCTCAGAGACCGCGGCGTACTGCGACCAGGCTCACGCCCGGCAAGGCTGTCATCGCCCTGGTGCGGCGGGGCATCGAGGTTCGTGGTTTCCGGCTGCGGATTGCCGAGCATCGACTGAAATCTGGCTTGAACAAATTCCACGCGCGCTTCGAGCGTGAACGAACGGGTGTTCGTTCTTCTCGCCGTTGCAGCCTGGGAATTCCGTATCGAGCGGTTCACAGACCGCCGGCGACCATCTCAAATCGCGGGTGGAGCGCGGGCCTGAAACAGAAAATGCGGCGAGGCCGCTAATACCAGGGCAAGAGGCGCATAGAGCCTTCTCGGCTCGAAATAAGAGGGTAGCAGAAATGCAGGCGCTACAGCCGGCATTGACGCAGCGGATAACTGGATCAATGCGCAGATTGCGCAGTCAGCGCCGACCGATCCATCCGATTTGGGTGCCCCGGCGGGGCTGCTCAGCACCGCCACACTGGGGTCCTGAGCTATGACGGCAGTTGGCGCGCTGGCCGGAGCCCGAGTGAGTGCATAAAAATGGACGTGCCCGAACGACAGTACGGCCTGGACCGCCAGCGCGAACAGCGCCAAGCGGGCACCCAAGCGAATGTTGGACCGGAACCAGCGCATCACTGCCGCTCTTCACGACGTGGCATCCTATCAGCATAGCAAATCTTGCCGGTCCTTGTAAGCATGGAGTTGGACCAGGACGCCCAACGCTAATCATACAAGAGTGGTCGTCCCCGCAACGCCCGCGAGCCTCCTCGCGCCTGATCCTCACGCCCGCACGGCGTCGTAGATGTCCTCCTCCTGCGCCGTATGGATGCGCACCAGAGTTTCGATGGATTCGATGACCCGTTGCCCGTCGCGGATCAGGTAACGGTCGGCCGGCTGCGCCGGCAGGTCCTCGACCAGGCGGGCGAGCAAGCGGGCGAGATGGAGGATTTCGCGGTGTGCCCGGCTCATGGCAGAGAGCCCATGGCCGTCGGCGAGCACCTTCGCGAGCCGAGGATAGACCTGCGCCTCGTCACCGCGCTCGTGCTCGATGACCTGCTGCTGGACGATCCGGTTGGCTTCCATGATCAGAGCCGGCGCGCGCTCGGGCGCCGAGTCGTCGAGCGCGTCGGCGATCGCTCGGAGCCTGTCGAGGCTGTGCCCGAGCGACACATGGTCCTGATGCAGCGCTACTCCGGCTGCCACGGGAATCGTGCGTCGAGTGCGCTGCTGCGCAGGCGCCAGGGCGCGCAGGGCATTGATGATGACCGTCACATCGATCACCTCCTGAAGAATCGCTGCCGGCACGGGCGCGAGCCAGCCGAGGGTCGCCGCCAGCATTGCCAGGCTCGACAGACCCATGCCGATCACGATGCTCTGCAACGCGATGCCGCGTGCACGGCGGGCAATGAGGATCGCCTCGCCGACACGGTCGAGCCGATCGGCAAGAATCACCACGTCGGCGGCTTCGGACGAGGCGCTGGCGCCGCGCGCGCCCATGGCGATCCCGACGTCGGCCGCCGCCAGCGCCGGGGCGTCGTTGATCCCGTCCCCCACCATTATCGTGGGCTTGATCCGCTGCTCGGCACGCACCGCGTCGACCTTGTCGGAAGGGGTGCGTTCCGCGAGCACGCAATCGAGATCCAGCGCATCGGCAATTGTCTGTGCTGCCGCTACGCGGTCGCCGGTGACCATCATTATGCGCTTCACGCCTGCCGTGCGCAGCGTGCGGATCGCGTGCGGGGTTTCAATGCGCAGCTCGTCGGCAAGCATGAGGGCTCCGACCGGCCGTCCGTCCACCTCGACGAAGATGACCAGCGCCGCGCGCCAGGAGGCGCGCCGCGCAGCCCGCGAAGCCCAATCCGGAATGTCGTGATGCGCAAAGATCATCTCGCGCGACCCTGCGGCCACCCGCCTGCCCTGGACCACGCCTCGCACTCCGGTGCCGGGCGCTTCGGTGACGTTGCTCGGCATGGTGAGCGGCAGGCGGCGCTCGAGCGCCGCCTGCACGACCGCGCTGGCCAGAACGTGATGGGAGGCCTGCTCGAGCGATGCCGCGAGCGTCAGCACGCTCTCGGGGTTCTCCCCCGCCGCGACCTCGATCGAAAGGAGCCGCGCACCGCCGACGGTGAGCGTTCCGGTCTTGTCGAACAGCACGGTGTGGGCACGCGCCATCGCCTCGAGCGGGACGCCGCCTTTGACCAGAATGCCGCGACGGGCAGAGCGGGCAACGCCGGCGATGAAGGCCACCGGCGCGGCCAGGATCAGCGGACAAGGGGTGGCTGCCACCAGCACAGCGAGACTGCGGACCAGATCGCCCGATAAGAGCCAGGCAAGCCAGGCGACCGCGATCGTGAAGGGCAGGAACAGAAGAGCATAGCGATCGGCCAGTCGCACGAAGCGCGCCTTGGCCGTTTGTGCTGCGCTGACCAGCCGCAGAATGCCTGCATAGGTGCTTTCGGTGGCCGCCGACGAGGCAACGAGCTCGAAGGCTTCGCCGCAATTCAACGAGCCGCTGTAGATGGCCGCGCCTTGCGTGCGCAGAACCGGGATCGGCTCGCCGGTCAACGCCGACTCGTCGATCGTCGCCGAATCACCGCTGACCACGCCGTCGACAGGAATGATCTCGCCCGCCCGGACCAGCAGGATGTCGCCCACGACGACCTCTTCGACCGGCACGTCCGCGATGCTGTCTCCGGCGCGGCGATGTGCCACGCGCGGCGCGCGATCGACCAGCGACCGCAGATCATGCTCGGCACGCGCGACGGCAATATCCTCCAGCACGTTGCCGCCGGCATACATCAGTGCGACCACCGCACCGGCAAGCGGCTGACCCAGTGCGATCGCCGCCACCATCGACAGGAGAGCGACTGCATCGACGCCCAGCCGGCCGGCCATGAGGTCGCGCGCTATGGCGATGGCAAGAGCAGCCACCACCGGCAGCGTCGCAAAAGTCCAGCATAGATCGGCAATGCCGGGTTCTCCGGCGAGGCGAGCCGAGATACCTGCCGCCAAGCCGCCGACCGCGACGCCGACCAGCAACCATCTCAGCACGCGGGCAGGAAACATGACGGAGCCCTTGCTCGGACGACCGACATTGAAACTGGGGGAAACACCGGCGAAGGCAGTTGAGAAAAATCAAATCCGGCCCACTCCGCCCATCGCTTCCCGCTCGGCGCCGTCCGACCCGGATCGAGCCCGAACCGCTGCCGGTCATGACCCCGTGGCCGTGTTTGCGGCCTGTGGTCCGTCGAATGAGCCCCCTTCTTTCCCCTTCTGCCTTCTGCTAACCATGCCCCGGTTCCGTTGCAGGAAGAGTGAGACCGTGCCGCCTGGAGAAAGCGCGGGCGGCGAACCACAGTCCGTTACTCCCTCCGCCCGCGATGACCGGATGGGGACGGGGTATGGGCGAAGGGCAACTCAAGAGGGTTCTCCATGATCAGCTGTTCCAAGCGCGCGGTGATCATCGCGACGGCTTTTTCCATAACCGCCATTTCGGCTGCGACTTGCGCTTATGCAGCATCGTTTGACGGCTCCTGGAGCGTATATGTGGTCACCCGACAAGGCGCTTGCGACCCGAGCTATCGTTACGGCGTCATGATCAGCAACGGTCAGGTCTATTACGCCGGCGGCGGTCCGGTGAGCATCACCGGGCGGGTATCGCCCTCGGGCCAGGTCAGCGTAACGGTGTCCAGCGGCCCGCAGTACGCCGTCGGCTCCGGGCGCCTGTCGCGCAGCAGCGGTGGCGGCAGCTGGCGCGGCCAAGGTCCGAGGGGAAGCTGCTCGGGCAGCTGGAGCGCAAGCCGGGGCTGAGCCGCGCAAGCAGCGGTCGATCACGCGCGCGGGGATCGAGGCGCCCCCGCGCGGCGAGCCGACGTGTCCTTCACGTTGCTGTCTCCCCAGGTTCGTCCCGGGACAACGGGCCCAAGGGCAGACCGTCGATGTGCAGCATGGCGCCCCGGAGCCCCAGAAATGCTGGAATCATATCGGATGCCGCCCGACAAAGCTGATCGGAGAGCAAAGTTGAAGCTGCTGCGCGTTACTGCAGCCGTTTTCGTCGGGCTGCTGATTTGCACGAATCTGCCCTCTGCCCCCGGCTTCCCATCGGCACAGGCGCAGGCGCAGAAGGCGCCCTCGAGCAAGAAAAAGGTGCCGGCCGCCAAGGGTGCTCCGGCGGCCGCGCCGGAGCGCGTGCCGTTCACGCCCGAGGATCAGCAGGCAGCGGCGATCCCGGACATCCCGGATGCACGCGCCTGGGGAGATTCGGCAACCGAATTCGCCCGGCTGCTGCCCCAGGCCGCCGGACCTTGGCTCGCGATTTCCGGCGGCGGCTCCGACGGCGCATTCGGCGGGGGTGTGCTCACCGGCTGGACCGAATCGGGCAGCCGCCCCGAGTTCACCGCCGTGAGCGGAGTGAGCATCGGCGCGCTGATCGCGCCTCTGGCGTTTCTCGGGCCGCGCTACGACGATGAGATTCGCAAGAATTTCACCACCATCACCGCCGCCGACATCTTCGAGGATCGCATGCTGCGCGACGGCCTGTTCGATGACTGGCCGCTGAGGCGGCAGATCGAGCAGCGGGTCACTCCGAAGCTTTTGGCGGAGATTGCCGCCGAGCACGCGCGCGGACGGCGCCTGTACGTTGCCACGACAAATCTCGATGCCGGCCGCCGGGTCGTGTGGAACATGGGCGCAATCGCCGCCCGAGCCGACGAGAAAGCGCTCAAGCTGTTCCGCGACGTCCTGCTGGCCTCATCGAGCATCCCCGGATTTTTCTCGCCGGTGCCGATCGAGGTCGAGGCGAACGGCAAGAAGTTCAATGAGCTGCACGGGGACGGCACGCTGACGGCGCCTTTCTTCGTCGTTCCGGAAGCGATGCTTTCCGCCGGCAGCACCCTGCGTCCGCCGATCAGCGAGCTGTACCTGATCGTGAATTCCAAGCTCGTCCCGGAGTTCTCGCTGACGGACCGCACGATCGCGGGCGTGCTCGGCCGCTCGATTGCGGTTGCGCTGACCGCCGCCTTGCGCAGCGAGATCATGCTGGTTTATGCGGGAGCACAGCGGAAGGGGATCGCGGTGCGCGTCGCCCATGTCCACGCTTCCTTCAATTTTCCCTCGCGGGGTGCCTTCGACGGCAAATACATGCAGGCGCTCTACGAGCTCGGCGTCACCGCCGCCAAGCAGGGCACCGCATTTCAGGACGGGTTGGTTGACCTGTCGATGCGCGGCATCGGCAAGGCGCAGTAGCGCACGCGCCGGGTTTGCCTGCTACCGCGCCGATACGGGCTGCTGCACGCCTGGGAATGTCGGCGGATCCGGCAGCGGTTCGCTGCGCACGGGGTCAATTGGCGCCGGCACTCCGAGCACCTCGCGGACCGCCGGGAGCGCGGCATCCGCCATCGCGGCGTGACCCTCGGCGCTCGGATGTATCGCGCCGCCGTACACGGCGGCAAAGATCCCCCACAGCGCGTCGTGCAGGTCGCTGGGCTGCAGCATTGCCGGCAGGCCTTCCGGATATGTCATCGCCGCGAAATAGCTGTCGTTGGCCGTCCTGACCCAGCGGGCGCGCGATGCATAGGGACGAAATTCGCTGGCCGAATAACCGCAGGTCATCGGATCGACGGCGCCCTTGACCAGGCTGCTCTCGAAGGTCTCTCCCTTGCCGGAGAAACACTCCCGATCGAAGGCAGGATCGTCGTCCGACCGTGCACAGGCTCCATGCGACGCGAAAAGCCCCTGATGAGCATCGACGAAGCTCATGCGCTCGGTCGCGGGATCGCGGCAGCTCTTGCCGTCCTCGCAACGCGCCAAGGCCCTCATCGTCGGCAGGAATCGCTGCGAGACGAAATTGATGACCTCGCGCAGCCGCTCGCCGTCGGCACGGAATGCCGGATGCACATCGAATCCGTCGCGTCCGCCGGGGCAGGGCGTGTCGGGCGCCGCCAGCCCCGGGTTGCCGTAACTGACATAGACCACGCGTGACAGATCGCCGCCGACCAGCGGCCGCAGCGCCGCCCGCAGCTTGGCGAAGTTGACCGGCAGCTCGCGATCGAGGACCCGCCGCGCATCGTCGACGGAGGCTATGTGACCGCCGGTCTTCAGCAGGTTGCGTTCGGTCCCGGGCTCGACGATGACATTGGCGATCAGGCCGGAGAACAGGATGTCGTTGGCGCCGATAGTAAGCAGGACCAGATCGAGGTTGCGATCGCCGCGTTGCCGGCGCGCCATGGCGAGCAGGTCCTTCAGCTCCGCGAGCTGGCCGCGGACGGTCCCTGGACAGGCCGCGCCGGAGCCGGGGTTCGGACATTCGCTCGCCCGCTGGCTGTCGAGAAAGCCGGCACTGATGGTGGCGCCCGTGCAGCCGAGCGGGAGATAGGTCACGGCGAGATGCCGGTTCTCGACCGCGAGCGCAAGCGCGGTCCGGAGCTGGTAGCTGTAGAGCGAGCGGTGGCACGGACCGCTCATCCAGCGCGCGCTTTGCCGCGCCCAGTCAGCCCCCATGCTCTCACCCGGTGTGACGTTGCACGACCGGTTGCCGTGGAAGCCGGCGCGCCCGGGCCGGTAATACTCGGTTCCGTCGAAACGCCTGAAGCAGAAGCCTTCGTCGGACAAACTTATCGCGCGGTCGGGATTGCCTTCGCCGGAGGCGATCGAATCCCCCATCCCGGCGATCAGCACGTCGCGAACCTTGATCTCGCTCACCATCCGCTGCGCGGTGCCGTCCGGCAGGACGATATCGACACTAGTGAGGGTCGGCCGCGCGCTGATGACGCGGGCTTTGACCTCCTCGGCGCAGGGCGCACTGACCTGCCGCGGGGCGCCATCGCCGTCGTCGAAGGACCAGAGGCAGCCCTCGTTCGCCGGAAGCGCCCCGGCCAGGCTCACGGCAATGCGGTGATCTCGGGGGGATAGATACGCCTCGCGCTCGCCGTCGCGATCGCAGAATTCCAGGAGCCTGCCGGCACGATCGACGCAGAGCCGTTCAACGGTGTCGCGGGCCCAACCGCGACCGTCACTGTCGCGAGCGAGGCGGCGCTCCTGCGCCAGGAGGCCGTCGCCCCGCGCTGCGGCCACGTGGCGCTGAAAATCGGCCTCGCTGCGGAACAGCCGGAACCTGTTCTTGACCTCCCATTCGATGCGCAGAACCCCGCTGCCCGTGGGCTCGGCGCGCACGGCTGGCGGCAACGTCATCAAGGGGAGGAGCGTGCTCAGGCCGAGCAAAGCAAATCGTCGCATGGCGGCTGCCGCAGTGACGCCGTCCCCATAGCATGCGGGTTGGGGCGGAAATGTGAGGCTGAGCGGCCCACGGACCGGCGAGATCTACGCATGCACCCGAAGCTCTGCCGGTTCGGGCAGGCAGGATCGGGCCGAGGTGCAGCAAAACCGAAAACCGGCGCGAAGGCGATCTTCCGACCCTGCGGCCTGGCGCCCGACCCGTATCGATTCTGCGGCATTTCGAGGCTAGAATTGCGCGCACCAGTGGGCGATGCGCGCAATCGCGACTCGGGCACGCAACACTCGTGAGCACCCCAAACCGGGAGGAGAAGGATGCATCGGATCGTTTTCGGAGCAGCGAGTGCGGCTCTCCTGCTGCTGGGCGTCCCGGCTGCCGAAGCCCAGGGCACCGTCAAGATCGGCCTGATCAACGTGCTGTCGGGACAGTTCGCCGATGCCGGCATCCAGCTCGACAACGGCGTCAAGACCTACATGAAGCAGCACGGCGACACCGTGGCCGGCAAGAAGATCGAGATCATCCGCAGAGACGTCGGGGCAGTGGCACCCGATGTGGCCAAGCGGTTCGCGCAGGAGCTGGTCGTCCGCGACGGGGTCGACATGCTCGCGGGTTTCCTGTTGACGCCGAACGCGCTTGCCGCGGCGGACGTGTCGGCGCAAGCGAAGAAGTTCATGGTGGTGATGAACGCAGCCACCTCGATCATCATCACCAAGTCGCCGTACATGATCCGGACTTCCGTGACGCTGCCGCAAGTCATGGACACTTTCGGAACCTGGGCGGCCAAGAGCGGGCTCAAGCAGTGCTACACCATGGTGACCGACTACGGTCCCGGCCACGATTCCGAAGCGGCGTTCCAGCACGCCTTCAAGGCAGCCGGCGGCGAGATCGTCGGCTCGGTTCGCTTTCCCGTTGCCAATCCCGACTTCTCCGCCTTCGTCCAGCGCGCCAAGGACCTCAACCCGGAATGCATCTACATCTTCATCCCGGGCGGTGCGCAACCGGCGGCGCTCGGAAAGGCGTTGGCGGAGCGCGGCGTCGACCTGAGCAAGACCAAGGTGCTGGGCTCGGGCGAAACGACTTCGGAGCAGGCACTCAAGGCGATGGGTGATGCCGCGCTCGGCATAATCTCGGCGTGGCACTACGACTACAAGAGCAACGCGCCGCGCAATGTCGAGTTTGTGAAGCTGTTCAATGAGATGCACGGGCGCAATCCGGATTTCTTCTCGATCGGCGGATACGATGGAATGCACGCGATCTACGCCGCGCTCGAGAAGACCGGCGGCAAGACCGACGCCGATTCCCTGATCGCGGCAGCGAAGGGGATGAAATGGGATAGTCCGCGCGGTCCGATGTCGATCGATCCGGGAACCCGCGACGTGGTGCAGACGATCTACATTCGCCGCGTGGAGAAGGTCGGCGGCGAGCTGGTCAACGTGCCCTTCGACAAGATCGAGAACGTCAAGGATCCCAGTCGCGCGCGCGGCGGCTAGGTGAGCGCCGCGGCGGATAGCCGCAGGGGAGCCGGAAGAACGCGGGCCGACCCGAGGCGAGGACGGCGCGCCCCGCCCCGCCGTCCCCGCGGCAAATGCCCGTGTGCCGATTGTCGATGGACGAAGTCCAGGGGAGGAAACCATGCGAAGGATGATGGCGGGATTTGCCGGCATAGCCGCCGCGATCTGGGCCGGCTCACCCGCTGTCGCCCAGCAGACGATCAAGATCGGAGTGATACTCGCCTATTCGGGGCAGTTTGCCGATCCGTCCGCGCAAATGGACAACGGCATCAAGCTCTACATGAAGCAATACGGCGATACGATCGCCGGCAAGAAGATCGAGCTTGTCCGCAAGGACACCGGCGGGATCGCGCCCGACATCGCCAAGCGCCTGGCGCAGGAGCTCATCGTGCGTGAGAACGCCGATATCCTCGTCGGCTTTGCGCTCACGCCCAACGCGCTCGCGGCCGGCGACGTCTCGGCGCAAGCTAGGAGGTTCATGGTCAACATGAATGCGGCAACGGCGATCATCACGACCAAGTCGCCGTACATGGTGCGCACCTCCTTCACGGTGCCGCAGCTGAACCAGGCGCTCGGCACCTGGGCGGCAAGGAGCGGCGTCCGCAAGGTCTACACGATGGTTTCGGATTTCGGCCCGGGCCACGACGGAGAGGCGGCGTTCCAGAAGGGCTTCAGAGAGGCAGGCGGCGAGATCGTCGGCTCGGCACGTTACCCCGTGGCCAACCAGGACTTCTCGGCATTCGTGCAGCGGGCCAAGGATGCCGATGCCGAGTCCATCTACATCTGGACGCCGGGCGGACCGCAGCCGGCCGCGATCGGCAAGGCCCTCGCCGACCGCGGTGTTGATCCGCGCAGGACGAAAATTCTCGGTCAGGGCGAGCTCACATCGGAGGACGCGCTGAAAAGCATGGGTGAAGCTGGGCTCGGCATCATCACCGCCCTGCATTACGACTACAACCATCATTCGGCGAAGAACGCGGCCTTCGTGGACGCGTACAAGGCGGCGTTCGGCCGCAATCCGGACATGTTCTCGGTCGGCGCATACGACGGCATGCATGTCGTCTACGAAGCGGTGAAGGCGACCGCCGGCAAGCTCGACGCCGATTCGTTGATCGCCGCCGCCAAGGGGATGCAATGGGAAAGCCCGCGCGGCCCGATGGCAATCGATCCCGACACGCGCGACGTCATCCAGACGGTCTACATCCGGCGAGTGGAGAAGGTCGGCGGCGATCTGGTGAACGTCGAGTTCGACAAGATCGAGAACGTGAAGGATCCCTTCAAGGCCGGGATGAAGAAGTAGCGGCTGAACAGGGCTTCGACTTGCGAGCCGGCGCCACATCGTCCCCTCCCCCGCTTGCGCAGGAGGCACGGCGCGCAGGGAGCGGGCGAGCGCAGGGCCCGTTTGCCCCCTGCCCGCTTCCCTCCCGCGAGCGGGTGGGGGCGCAGAGCCGCTGCGCCGTCCCCCCCTACCCCGCCTCCTCCGAACGGGATGCCACGCCCGCTGACCGCGCTTGCCGGAGCCGGGCATGATCGGATCCGCTCTCGGCGTGCTGTTCGACGGCTTCGCCTACGGGATGCTGCTTTTTCTGCTCTCGGTCGGGCTCTCGGTGACGCTCGGCATGATGAATTTCGTCAATCTGGCGCATTGCAGCTTTGCCATGCTCGGCGGCTACGTCACGGTGACGCTGGTGAACGAGCGCGGGTGGCCATTTCTGGCCACCCTCCCGGTCGCCTTCCTGGCGGCGGCGGTGGCGAGCGTGGGATTCGAGCGGCTGCTGTATCGGCGCCTCTACCGCGCCAGCGATCTCGACCAGTGCCTGTTGACCATCGGCATCGTCTTCATGTCGGTGGCGGCGGCCGCCTACATTTTCGGGACAATCCAGCAGCCGGTGAAGCTCCCGCCCTATCTGCGCGGCAGCGTCCTGTTCATGGGACAGAGCCTGGGCGTCTATCGCCTCTTCCTCATCGCTGCCTCGCTCGCGGTCACTGCCGTCCTCGTAGCGGCTCTGGAATACACCCGCTTCGGCGCGCAGGTACGCGCCGCAGTCGACAATCAGCGCATGGCACGCGGCCTGGGCATCGACGTTGATCGGGTTTTCGCGGTGACCTTCGCGCTCGGCAGCGGCCTGGCCGGGCTGGGCGGGGCGCTGGCCATCGAGATCGTCGGCCTCGATCACGCGTTTGCCTTCACCTACCTGGTCTATGTCCTCATCGTGGTTGCGGTGGGAGGATTGGGCTCGATCGGCGGCTCGTTTGCCGCCGCGACGCTGCTGGGCGTCAGCGACATGGCGGGCAAGTACTATTTTCCCGAGCTCGGCGCGTTCCTCATCTATCTCGTCATGGTGACCCTCCTGATGTGGCGCCCGCTCGGTCTGTTCGGAAGGCGATGAGGCCATGCCGCTGGCCGCGCCTGCCGAGCCTCGGGCATATCTGGCGGCACAGATCCGCTGGCGGCCGCTCGAGATTGCGTTCTGGCTGGCGACGCTGCTGCCTTTCGCCGTGTTCCCGAGCTATCTGCAGCTCGCAAACCAGATCGCGATCACGGCGCTGTTCGCCTTGTCGCTGGACCTCATCCTCGGCTATGCGGGAATTGTCTCGCTCGGGCATGCGGCGTATTTCGGATTTGGTTCCTACACCGCCGGCCTGATCGCGAAGTGGGGCTGGGGCGAACCGATCACCGGAGTGCTGCTGGCCGCCGCGGCCGCCGGCGCCTTCGGATATGCCACGAGCTTCATCATCGCCCGGTTCCGCCATCTGGCATTGATCATGATCACGCTGGGCCTGGGGCTGCTGCTGGCCGAGGCGGCAAACAGTGCGAGCTGGCTCACCGGCGGCGCCGACGGACTGCAGGGCGTGCGGATGTGGAGCCTGTTGGGGCGCTTTCCCTTCGATCTCTACGGCACGACGGCATACTGCTATTCGCTGGCTGCCCTGTTCCTGATGTTCCTGGTGGCGCGGCGGCTGATCAACTCGCCTTTTGGCCTCGCGTTGCGAGGCATTCGCGAGAACCCGGTCCGGATGCGCGCCGTCGGCGCACCGAGCCCGACCCACATACGCAAGATCTACACGATAGCCGCAGCGATGGCCGGCGTCGCCGGCGCTCTGTTGGCGCAGACCACGGAGACGGTCTCGCTCGAGACGCTGAGCTTCCAGCGCTCAGCCGACGTGCTCGTCATCCTCATCCTCGGCGGTGCAGGCCGGCTCTATGGCGGGCTCGTGGGTGCGATCATCTACATGATCGCCCGCGATCAGTTTTCCGGGATGAACCCGCAATACTGGTATTTCTGGATCGGCGCGCTGCTGGTCGCCGTGGTGATCTTCCTGCCGAACGGCATCCTCGGCGGCTTGGTGCGGCTCGTCCCCTCGGCACGGAGGAGCCGGGCGTGAGCGGCTGGGCGCTGTCGACCCGCGGCCTGGACAAGAGCTTCGGCTCGCTGGTGGTCGCCAGAGACATCGAGCTCAAGCTGCCCGCGGGCGCCCGTCATGCGCTGATCGGTCCGAACGGCGCCGGCAAGACCACCCTCATCAACCTGATCACCGGCTTGCTTGCGCCCGATCGCGGGCAAATCCTCCTTGACGAGCACGACATCACGACCCTGGCCCCCGAAGCGCGCGTGAAGCGCGGCCTGGTTCGCACGTTCCAGATCAACACGCTGTTTCCGCATCTCACCGCGCTCGAAGCGGTGACACTCGCGATCTGCGAGCGCCGCGGCCATGCCGGCGACTGGTGGAAAAAGCTTCCCTCCTACGGCGATGCGATCGATGAGGCGCACGCGATACTGCTCGCGCTGCAGCTCGCCGACAGCTGCTATCGGCCGACGCGCGAGCTCGCCTACGGGCAGCAGCGGCTGCTCGAGATCGCGCTGGCGCTCGCCACGAGGCCGAAGGTGCTGCTGCTCGACGAGCCGGCAGCCGGGGTGCCGCAGGGCGAAAGTGCCGCGCTGTTCGCCGTCATCGCCGACCTGTCGAGCGACATCGCGGTGCTGTTCATCGAGCACGACATGAATGTCGTGTTCCGTTTCGCCGATCGCATCATCGTCATGGTCGGGGGCCGCATCCTGGTCGAGGGGACCCCGAACGAGATCGCCGCCGACGTCAGGGTGCGCGAGGTTTATCTCGGACGAGCCGGCCATGGCTGAGGCCCTGCTGAAGCTCGAAGGCGTCCGCGCCGGGTACGGCGAGGCGGTCGTGCTCGACGGCATCGGCATCGAGATTGCGGACGGCGGCAGCCTGGCCGTCCTCGGACGCAATGGCGTAGGCAAGACCACGCTGCTGCTCACCATCATGGGAATGACGCGCGTGACCCGCGGCATGTTGATGTGGCGAGGCCGCGACATCACGCGCGTTGCGGCGCATCGGCGCGCCCGCAGCGGCCTCGGCTGGGTGGCACAGGAACGCGAGATCTTTCCCTCGCTCACCGTCGAGGAGAACCTCAGCGTTTCCGCCCGACCGGGCCGCTGGACCTTGCAGCGGATTTACGAGCTGTTTCCACGCTTGAACGAGCGACGAGCCAGCCGCGGAAATCATCTCTCCGGCGGCGAGCAGCAGATGCTGGCGATCGCACGCACGCTAATGACCAATCCAGCGCTGCTGCTGCTCGACGAGCCGCTCGAGGGTCTCGCCCCGATCATCGTCGAGGAGCTGACCGCCGCGATCCGGCAGATGACCGCAACCGACCGCACCGCTTTCATTCTGGTCGAGCAGCACGCGGAGGTGGCGCTTTCCCTGACCGAGGAGGCAATCGTGCTCGAGCGCGGGACGGTCGTGCATCGGACGCGCTCGCAGGAGCTGTTGCACGATTCCGCGACCCTCGACCGGTTGATCGGGCTGCAGGTGTCGGATGTGAGAGCCCACGTGGCGGACGGCAGGCTCGCACGTCCGACGCTCATCTGAGATCCGGCATCCGACATGCCGTTCGCTCACAGCTTCTCGGCGATGTACTTCAGGATTTCCGCGCACTGCTGATTGATGTCGCTGGGCCCGCGCCCGGATTGCCCCTGCTGCTCGGCTTCCGCCTGGATCGCCCGCGCCACTGCCTCGTCGAGAATTGCCCGCACCGCCTCGTCGCGCGTGAGCAGCCCCTTGGTCATGAGCGCGCGGAATACCGCCACCGTCGCGCTGAGCGCGGCGATCGTATAGGCGGAATCGTGGAATGAGTTCATTGCAGGCTGCCGAGATCGGGTGCTGGCGGGAGGGGCTGGGGGCGGGCTGCCGAGGCCGCCGGCATGCTCGACACGCCTCCGCGCTGCCCGCCGCTTTGCGCCGGCGAAGCTAGCACGCTTGAACGGCTATTGCACCGGCCGGCGACCACCATCCTCGTGCAGCGAGCGGCCAGCGGCGCGCATGAACCTTCGATCGGGTGGGCAGAGAAGGAGCGGCGCAAGGCGAAGTGTGATGCCCTTACAACACCTCAAGGGCAATTGCGCCGGAGCTCGTCGATCCACTTGATTCCGGAAACAACGCCACAAATACTTCATGAAGCAGAGGCGCACGGAAAACCACATCGACAGCTGCCGGCGCGAGGACGGTAACGGGTTGGGTCATGTCGTCGTATGCGAAGTATTGCCGTGATCAGGCCGCCGAGTGTGCGCGGCGGGCCCGCATGGCAAGCTCGCCGGAGATCGCCGCCAACTGCCTCAAGCTCGAGCTGCGCTGGATCAAGCTGGCGGAGCGGGCCGACCGCAAGACCGAGCCGGCTTCTTCCGCGGCGCAGCCCTCGATCGCCGCCCGTGCCTGGTCCTGGGTGCCGCCGGCCTCGCGCATCGCGCGCTGAATGCCGCGCTCGACGGGTCCGGATTTCGCGAGCACCGCGCTCAATCCGGACCTGGAGGGGATGTGTCCACGCGGACCGTCGGCGAGCCCAGGCGCAGCCAAGGCTCCCCGGCTCGTCGCAGCTACTGCACGGCGCTGATGACCGCCTCCTCATATTTGCCCGAGCCCATGCCGGCGTCGGCAAATATCCCGTGGTCGGCGATCCATTTGAAGGTCTCGTCATAGACCTCCTTGGTATAAGGCTCGAAGACGAGCCGCTCCCCCGGACCCCAGCGCCGGGTGTCCATCTGCGCGTGATAGCGAGCCGGGAATTCGTTCTTGTAGTAGTGCGTATAGCGATCGGGCCGCAGATCGATGTCCCTCTGCGCCCGTCTCAGCGCGCGGAAGAATTTGCGCAGATCCTCCGGGTCGGGCTCGCCGGTCACCATCGTGGCGATCATGAACGTGGTGTCGATCACCTTGCGGAAGCCCAGCTGCTCGGCGAAGTAGTAAGGCCCGCTGAACAGCGCCGACGCCTGCGCCTTGCGCTCGATCAGCTGATCGAGCCGGTGGAACAGCATGCCGTCGGCGAAGGTCAGATTGATCCTGTCCGCCGGCAGGTATTGCTCCAGCGCCTGGATGGTCGAGTAGTGGCTGCCGGATTGGTAGCCGACGGCAATCGGAACGCCGGCCAGGTCCTCCGGGTTCTTCACCGGGGAATCGGCCGGGACGAACACGGCAGCCGGGGCCACCGAATAGACGCCGGCATACAGCCGGCCGTTACCTTTGGAAGCGGCGACGCCGACGGTCCAATGGCAGGCGCAGCTCACATCCGAGGTGCGGCCGCGCTCGAACGATTGCATCGCGCCCACCTTGTCGCCTTTGTAGTGATGAGAGCCGTCGGTCGACCGGATCAGTTCCTGGAACACGTAGTCCAGGCCTTCATCCTTGAAGTAACCCTTCTCCTCGGCCACCCATTCCTGCAGCCGGAAATGCGGCTCGATGATGAACTTTTTCCTCTCCATGACGGTCTCCTCTCTGGTGGATGATGACGCTTCGTTCCCCGTGAGCTCTCAGCAGCAGGCGGCTTCGCGGCCCGGCATTGCTGCACGTTCGGCCACGCGGCGCGCCGCGATCATCGTGACGTGCTCCTCCATCAGCCGCCGCGCCCCGCCGGCATCGCGCATCTCGATCAGCGAGGCGAGCTCCTCGTGCGCCGCGAGAATGCGGCGAGCCACCCGCGGCGTCAGCGTCGGATTCTGCGCCGGCCAGGAGACGTGCTGGAGCGAGATCAGCTCCACCACGAGCACGCGGTTGTGCGAGGCCTCCGCGACCGCCAGGTGGAACTCACGGCCAAGCCGCGTGAAACCGGCAACATCGCCAATCCGGCGCCCGGATTCGGCATTGAGGGCCCGCAATCGCGCATGATCCCGGCCGGTCGAACGGCGGGCTGCAAGCTCGGCGGCGAGGCTCTCAATGGCGCGCTGCGCATCCATGATCTCCGCGACCGTCACCCCGGTGAGGTCGAGCTGCACCGCGAGCGCCTCGGCGAACAGGCGGGCATTGCCCTGCGCGATGCGTGCGCCGCCGCCGGAACCGACCCTGATCTCGACGATGCCTTGAGCCTCGAGCGTCCGCAACGCGTCGCGCGCGACGATGCGGCTCACCCCGAAGCGCTCGGCCAGGTGCTTCTCGGTGCCGAGAAAATCGCCCGGACGCAGCTCCTTCGCGAACAAGGCTTCGCGCACCTGCGCGACGATCTGGGTCGACATGGTGGCGGAGCGCAAGGGAACGACCTTCCGCTCGCGATCGCGCATGGCAGGGTGCAGCCGCATCAGGGGTGCCTCTGAGCCCCAAGGTATCAACGATTATAAAGATATTATGTTTCGGTCAAGATGATGGGGGCGAAGCGCCAAGAAGCCGCACTCCGTCGTCACGCCCGATCCGAGCCTCGCCAGGATGGCGCGGCCCATGCCCCAGCCCTGTCGGTCTCCGAAAGGCCCTGCCGCGACGCCGACAGTGTCAGCCCCGCGGCGAGGGTGCCGCCGAGAAACTCGCGGCGCGACCACATGTGCGCCTCCCTCCACTCATCGCTCTCACTTCTTGAGCCCCGCTGCGCTGGCGACGCTGCCCCAGCGCTTTATCTCGCTGTCGAGATAGCGAGCGAAATCGCCGGACGTGCCGCCGACCGGCTCGATCCCTTGCTGCGCCAGCGCCGACGCCACGTCGCTCGTCTGCAGTGCCTCGTTGGCGGAATGGTTGAGCTTTTCGACGATGTCGCCCGGCGTGCCCGCGGGTGCCAGGAGGCCGAACCACAGCCCGGTCTCGTAGCCAGGGAGGCCGGCTTCCGCCATGGTCGGAAGCTCGGGTGCAATCGCCGCGCGCCTGGCTTCGGTGGATGCAAGCGCCACCAGCTTTCCTTCACGCACATGCTGGATGACCGTGGAGGCAGGCGAGAAGAACACCTGGACACGCCCGGCCAGCAGGTCGGTGACCGCCGGCGGGCTTCCGGCATAGGGCACGTGCACCATCCGGACGCCGGCCATGAGCTTGAACAGCTCGGCGGCAAGATGGGTCCCGGTCGCCACGCCCGAGGAGGCAACCGACAGCGCATCGGGCTTGGCCTTGGCGAGCTCAATCAGCTCGCGAACGGATTTCACGCCGATCGAGGGGTGGACCACGAGAATGTTCGGCGTGGTGACGAGGCGCACGATCGGCGCGAAGTCCTTGATGAAATCGAAGGACAGGTTGGGGCTCATGACCGCGTTGATGGGATTGGCGATCGTGCCCAGCAGCAGCGTGTAGCCGTCCTTCGGAGCGCGTGCGACAAGGTCGGCGGCGAGCGATGACCCGGCGCCCGGCTTGTTCTCGACCACGATCTGCTGGCCCAGGATCTGGCCCATGCGCTGGCCGACAACGCGCGCGGTGATGTCGGCGCTCGCGCCGGGAGGAAAGCCGACCATGACCCGGATCGGCCGCGTGGGGTAATTCTCCGCACCGGCGTGCAGGCTCGGCAGCCCGGCGGCGCAGGCCAGCAGCAACACAAGAATGGTCCGCCGGGCGGTCATGGTCATGTCCCTGTCTGCATTTCGGCAACCTCCACTTGCCGATGGTCGTGCTGCCGCGAGGTGACGCTAGCACGGCTTGACCGTTCCGGCTAATGACGCCAGCTTCGAGCCATGTTCGTCACCTTCTTTCACGAGCTCAAGGCGGCCGGAATCCCCGTGACGCTGCGCGAGTACCTGACCCTGATGCAGGGCATGGAGCAGGATCTCGCCGGCCGGCGGGTGGAGGACTTCTACTATCTCTCGCGTGCGGCGCTGGTGAAGGACGAGCGCAACCTCGACAAGTTCGACCGCGTCTTCGGCCGGGTCTTCAAGGGGCTCGAAGCGCTCGAGGCGGCGCTGACTGCCGAAATTCCCGCCGAATGGCTCAAGAAGCTAGCCGAGAAATACCTGACCGAGGAGGAGAAGCAGCAGATCGAGGCGATGGGCGGGCTTGACAAGCTGCTCGAAACTCTCCGCAAGCGCCTCGCCGAGCAGCGCGGACGACACCAGGGCGGCAACAAGTGGATCGGCACCGGCGGCACCTCACCCTTCGGCGCCTACGGCTACAACCCGGAAGGCATCCGCATCGGCCAGGAGCAGAACCGCAATTTCCGTGCGGTGAAGGTCTGGGACCGACGCGAGTTCAAGGACCTCGACGACCAGATCGAGCTCGGCACGCGCAATATCAAGCTTGCACTGCGCCGGCTGCGGAAGTTCGCGCGCACCGGCGCACCCGAGGAGCTCGATCTCGACGGGACGATCAAAGGCAGCGCCCACAAAGGATATCTCGATATCCTGATGCGGCCCGAGCGGCACAATGCGGTGAAGGTGCTGCTGTTCTTCGACGTTGGCGGGTCGATGGATTGGCACATCAAAGCGACGGAGGAGCTATTCTCGGCCGCACGCAGCGAATTCAAGCACATGGAGCACATGTATTTCCACAACTGCCCCTACGAGAGAGTGTGGAGGGAGAACCGCCGCCGCTTCGACGCCACGACCCCTACCTGGGAGGTCCTGCACACCTATCCGCACGACTACAAGGTGATCCTGGTCGGGGATGCGTCGATGTCGCCCTACGAGATCATGGCACCGGGCGGCTCGGTCGAGCACTTCAATGAGGAAACCGGCGCAGTCTGGATGGAACGGATCACGCGCACCTACCCTGCCTGTGCATGGCTCAATCCGGTGCCGGAGCGGGAATGGGACCATACGCAGTCCATCCGGATCATGCGCCAGCTGATGGGGGGACGAATGTTTCCGCTGACGCTCGACGGCCTCGACCGTGCGATGCGCGAGCTGGCGAGATGATTACGATCGGCCGGCTGAGGCGGCGATCAGAAGTTGCTCGGCGTTCCGATCCACCGGCCCATGCGGGACAAGTCGGGCGAGAAGGCGATGTCGGTGACCCGGCCGATGAGATTCGCGACCGGCACCGGGCCATGCGCCACGGCGTCCCGACTGTCGATGCTGTTGGCGCGGTTGTCGCCCAGCACGAAGACGTGCCCGGCCGGGACCCTGATCTCAGGCATGTTGGCCTCAACCGCGTCCGCCGAACCGGTGACGACATACGGCTCCTCTACCGCCATCCCATTCACGATGGCATGCCCGTTCCTGACGGCGATGCGGTCTCCCTCTACCGCGACGATGCGCTTGATGACGTGCGTGCCTTCATGCTTGGGGTGGACGTAGACCGCCACTTCGCCCCGGCTCGGCGCACGGCTGCGGTAGCTGGTAGCGTCGGCGAGGAAATACTCGCCCGGCAGCAAGGTCGGCGCCATGCTGTCGCTCGTAGCGCGGAAATAGCCGAGCTGGCCGGAGGATTTGGCGTGCGCGGCGTAGAGGAAGGGGACAGCGGTGATCAGCCAGGCCAGGGCGAAGGCACCGACATAGACGGAGCGCTTGTTGTAGGCGCGGCGGGGATGATCGGCCATCCAGTGCGCGCGCAGCGTCGCCTCCACCAGGATGTACAGCCAGAGCCCCAGCAGCAGCGCAAGGCTCACCGCGAACATCCAGAATCGCGCGAGCACGCCCATCAGCGCGAACATCAACAGCGTGTCGGCCGCCACGACCAGGAAGAACAGAAAGATGCCCCGCCGCGCCTGACCGATATAGAGGTGGCCCAACCCGGGCGTGAGCACCGTCAGGAACGCTGCTATCCCCGCGGAGGGGCCGCGCGATCCGATTGCCTGCGATGGAGCATAACCGGCTAGTGAAATCATCAAGAATTCCACCCGGGTTCGGCAGGCGCTCTCAGTCGCACCCCGGCTTGACTATTTAGTGTCCTGACACCGCCCCAAGGTTCGAGCCGGTTGCGGTATTTCTTTGCCGCCGAGTGCCACGGGGGAGGCCCTGGAACGGTCCCCCAAGCCGGGCCTTTGCGGGGATAGGCAACGGCCGCTTCTCAGCGCCGAACCGTGAGAGAAGCCCCGAGCATGGCCATCAGCGTGGCGACGACGAGAGCACCCAGGCTGGCGGCCAGCAGGGAGCCCGGCGCCACACCTTCCGGGGCCGCCGCCACATGCCCGAGATGAGCAAGACCGAATACGAGCGCTGCACCCGCGATCCACCGCAACAGCCGGAAACGTCGCCACGGCAGGGGCAGGCGGCTGAGCGCGGCGGCGGTGGCCCCGCTCGCCACGCAAGAGAGGCCGGCGAGCGCCCACCAGGGGCCCAGGGCCTTGGCCGACAGCGCAGCTTCGGACACGTTCACAACGTGATAGCCGATACTACTGAGGTAAAGCTGGAGGGCCAGAGCGGCCAGCACTCCGCAGGTGACTGCGGTGGTGAAGACCAGCGCCGGCGGGATCTCGATTGCGGCTCGTCCGCGTTGGGCAGTCTGCATCATGTCCATCCAGGAGGGGTGGCGGACGCAGTTAAGGCGATCTCGCGAGCTCCAGCACCCTCGCGTCCAAGGTCCTCCCCGCTTTCCACGGTTCGGCGGGCGAGCCCCGCTCGGACCTAGGAATGATTTGCCCACATACAGGGTCTGGGCAAGCTGCCGCAGGCAATGGCGCTATGCCACACCGAGCTTCTTCTGCAGGCTCGTCGACGAGGTCGTGTACTGAAAGACCAGACGCTTGCCCGGATAGACGTACCGGTAGGCCTTTTGCGCCATCAACGCACCCTCATGGAAGCCGGAAAGAATGAGCTTGAGCTTGCCCGGATACCAATTGATGTCGCCGATTGCGAAAACTCCCGGCACGCTCGACTCGAAAGCGGCGGTATCCACGATCACGTGCTCCGCGTCCTGCATGGCGATGCCCCAGTCGGCCACCGGGCCAACCTTCATGGTCAAGCCGAAGAATGGCAGCAGCGCGTCGCAGGCGATTGCGAAGGTCGAACCATCGTTGCGGCGCACCATGGCCTTGGCGATGCGTCCGTTTGCTCCCTCCAGCGCCGCGACTTGACCGAGGACGAAGTCGATCTTGCCTTCACCGACCAGCGCCATCATCTTGTTGACGCTGTCGGGCGCGGCGCGGAATTCAGTGCGCCGGTGCAGCAGCGTCAAATGACTGGCGACCGGCGCCAGATTGAGGGTCCAGTCGAGGGCGGAATCGCCGCCACCTACGATCAGAACGCGTTTGCCGCGAAACGCCTCCATCTGTTGTATGGAGTAGAATACCGAAACCCCCTCGTAATCCTCGATGCCGGGGATGGGTGGCCGCTTGGGCTGGAATGATCCGCCGCCGGCCGCGATCACGATGACCTTCACCTCGAAGAGCTTGCCCCGGTCGGTCCGCACGCGAAACAACGGATCGCCGATCTTCTCGATCGTCTCCACCATCTCCTGCAGGTGGAACGTCGCTCCGAACGGCTTGATCTGGACCATCAGCGCGTCGCACAAGCCCTGCCCGGTCACATAGGGAATTCCCGGAATGTCGTAGATGGGCTTCTCCGGATAGAGCTCGGCGCATTGACCACCGATCTTGTCGAGAATGTCGACGACGTGCGCCTTGATGTCGAGCAGGCCGAGCTCGAACACGGCGAACAACCCGCAGGGTCCGGCACCGATGATCAGCACATCGGTGCGAATGACAGATGACGCGGGAATGACCGAAGACGGATCCGGGTTGACCGTGAGTGCCCGTCCGCCATTGTTCTGCGTTCGATCCGCGCCCCGCAGTCGGTCCTCCGTCATCTGTCGTCCGTCCTCTGCTTCACGCCTGCCGCTCCGGTGTATGCACCACCAGGCCGTCCATTTCCGCCGTGATCTTGATCTGGCAGGAGAGACGCGAATTCGCTCTGACGTCGTAGCCGAAATCGAGCATGTCTTCCTCCATCGGCGAGGGCTCGCCGACAGTGGCGCCCCAGGCTTCGTCGACATAAACGTGGCAGGTGGCGCAGGCGCAGGCGCCGCCGCATTCGGCCTCGATCCCGGGGATGCCGTTCTTGATGGCCGTCTCCATCACCGTCGAACCGATCTCGGCTTCGACCGCACGAGCGGTGCCTCCGTGATCGATATAAGTGATCTTCGGCATGCGATTTAGGGGAAGGAGGCGCGGGCGGGTGTCGGTGCTATAGCCGCTCATATGCCATCGCGCCAGTGAGCGTGCCGCCCGCAGGCTCGCACCGGCCGCTATCGCGCACCGATCAGTTTCGCAATCCGTCCCTGCGCCTCGCGGACCGCGGCCGCAAGCTCGTCGACGGCGCCCGCAAGCGCGGCACGGCCCAGGTCTCGGCTCGCTGCCCCGACCATCTCTGCAGCCGCGGCCACCTTCCAGGCGCCAATCGCGCGGGCGCAGCCGGCCAGCGTGTGGGCGAGGAGGGCGGCCGATGGCCCCGATGCTCGCCCGATCTGCGCCAGGATGTGGCCGGCCTGCCGGTCGAACAAGGCAAGCACCTCTGCTTCCAGCGTTTTATCGCCCAAGGTCATGCGGGCGAGGTGGATGCGGTCGATCACCCCCGCGGCCGGCCCTGATCTCGGCTCAGAGTCGGCGCCGGCAAGCTTGCCCTCGGCTTCGATCAAATCCTTCCCCCGGTTCGTTGGCGCAGGCGGCAGCCTGGCCAGGCGCCAGCGTCGCTACAAATGGGCAACGCGACGTAAACGCGCTTCTCGACGGGAGGAACCGAGGTTCCCCAACGCGCGTGATCGTTAACGGGGTCAAGTGGGCGCACCCAAGGAATTGTGCCGGTCCCAGGGCTTTGCAACTGGCTGGGCAAGGAACGACCAAGGAGAAGATTCATCTATCCGGCCGCCTTGGCCGCAACCCGGCCGCAATGTGCCCGGACAAATTCGATCGGGGCGCGCTTTGACCTGTCCTCTGGTCGCGGGTGCCCTGACGGCGGCCCTCCGTTAAGGATGACTAAAGACACATTAACAAGCGGTTTCTTTTGGTCCGCCAAGTCGATAGGATAGCTCGCGGCAGATATGTGCGCGGCGCGTCACTGCCGGCTGCCGGAGGGGGATCCGAAGGCGAACTCGAGGCTAAGGCGCTCGTAGCGCGGTCAGGAGCATGCCTGATCGACGCTTGGTGCAAGCGTAAGCGGTTGAGGCGCAATACGAGGCGACGACCAACATGGCCAACACCCCGAAGAAGATCAAGGACCCGACTGAAGCAGCGCTGTCGGCGATCCAGGACGCGCTGACCGTGCGTGACGCCGCGCCGGAGCCGACCGGCGGCGTGTCGTCCTCGGCATCCCCAGCCTACGCTCCCGTGCGCGGCGGTGACGAAAGCCTCGAGCACGAGCCGATCTCCGAGCCGCCCTGGCGCGTGCTTCGCGGCACCGCTCCGGGGAGGGATGATCAATTCGACGATCAGGACATCGGTCGTGATGAGGACGACGCTTCGCCGCGCCGGCCCGCCAACGACGATCGCGAATCGATCGGCCAGATTCTGCGTACCCTGCAGCGACGGCCGGCGCGCACCTCCTATACCGTCGCCACGCTGTTTGCCATCGTCTGGGTGCTGGCGGGCCTCGGGCTGAGCTGGATTTACCTGCCGCAACTGCAGTCCACGCTGGGGCCAAGCGGCCTGACGGCGCCCATACTGGGCGTGCTGGGCGCGATCTTCTTCGTGCCGATCATCTTCTTTTACGTGCTGGCTCACATGCACTGGCGCTCGCAGGAACTGCGGCTGATCACACAGTCGATGGCCGAGGTCGCGATGCGGCTGGCCGAGCCGGAGACCGTGGCGCGCGAGTCGATCGTGACTGTCGGTCAGGCGATACGCCGTGAAGTGGCCGCAATGGGTGACGGGATCGAGCGCGCCCTCGCCCGCGCGGCCGAGCTCGAGACGCTGGTGGCGAATGAAGTCTCGGCCCTCGAGCACGCCTACAACGACAACGAAGTGAGAATTCGGGCGTTGCTGCAGGACCTGGGCAGCCAGCGCGATACCCTGGTCGGGCAGGCCGGCCAGATCCGCGACGCCATAAACAGCGTTCATCTCGATCTAAGCCACGACATTTCGCAGATCAGCGAGCTCGTAGCGGAGCAGGTCAACGAGGCGTCCCGCCGGATCACCCATACGCTTGCCGAGAAGGGCGAGCACATCACGCGCGCGCTCGATCAATCGGGCGAGACGATGACCCAGAATCTCGGCGAGCGCGGAGGTGACCTGCTGGATCGGCTGGAGGCCACCAGCCAGGAGACGGCGCAGGCGATCGCCGCCGCCAGCGACCGGCTGACCGCGACGCTGAACTTCAAGACCGACCACATCGGCGACGAGTTCACCGAGATCAGCGCCAACCTTCAGCACATGATGTCGGTTCGGCTTGATCGGGTGACCGAGGGATTCGCGCAAAGGACCGCGGCCATTCTCGACATGATGAGCGGTCGCTCGCAGGAAATGACCGATCTGGTGATCGAGACGGGCAACCGGCTCGCGGACACGATTTCCAGCCGGATCGAGGAAGTGAACACGACGCTCAAGAACACCGGCGATTCGCTGGTGCTCGACCTGAGCCTGCGCGGCGGCGACGTGGTCTCGAAGCTCGAGCAGACCGGCGCCCGCATCACCGACTCGATCGTGCAGCGCGGCAACCGGGTGACCGATCAATTCCGTGACAGCGCCGAGGGGCTCGCCGACGTGATCGGCAACCGCGGCGAAGCGGTGCGGGAAATGCTGGCGGCCCGGCTGCAGTCGTTCGAGGACATGTTCAACCACGGCGGCTCGGATCTGGCCGAAAGGATCGCGCGCGACTCGACCACTCTCGGGAACCTGATCACCCGGCACCTGGGCGAGTTCGACCGCACGGTCAAGACCTACGGCGGCGAGATGGTCGAGCGGCTGGGCCAGCGAACCCAGGACATCTCGAGCGCGATGCGCGACTACCTCGACAACTTCGACACCCGGGTCACCACGAAGTCGGCGGAGGTCACCGCGAGCCTCGATCAGCAATTCACACGTTTCCGCGATGCGCTCGAGGCGCGCGGCCAGGCGCTGAACGAGGCGCTCGGCGCGCGCGTGATCGATGTGGCCAAGACCATGGCCGAAGGCGGCAAGGAGGTGGTCGGCGCCCTCGATCAACGTATCGCCGACGTCACGACCGTGATCAACGTGCGCGGCGCCAAGCTCGCCGAGAGCATCGGCGTCAAGATCGACGACATCGACAAGGCGCTCGGGGTGAAGGCCATGGAAGTGGCCGACAGTCTCGATACTCGCATCAGCCGGTTCGAGGAGCTGCTGATCGGGCGCGCCGAGACCGTGACGAAAGAGATCGAAGCGCGCAGCCAATCCGCGGCTGATCTGCTCGTTGCGCGCACCGAGCATCTGAGCGGCGCGATCAGGACCAGCGCCGGAGACGCCGCGCGCGCGCTCGAGCAGCTGACGACGTCCTCCTCCGAGCTGATCGGCACCCGCGTCGACCAGCTCACCAGCGCCATCAAGTCCCAAACCAGCGAGTCCGAGCGACTGATCAGCAATCTCGCCAATTCGGCTTCCGGCATGATCGGCGGCCGGATCGAGCAGCTGAGCGAAGCGGTGAGGACCAACAGCACCGAGGCCGAGCGCTCGCTCACCCAGCTCGCCACCAGCACCACCGCGGCCATCCGCGCCAGCGCCCACGATGCCGAGCGCATGCTCAGCGGGATGTCGACCGGCGTGAGCAACGTGCTCAAGCAGAATGCCGGCGAGGTGGAGCGGACGCTGCTGGCGGTGAGCTCCGAGGTCGCGCGCAATTTCGTCGGCAAGGCCGACGATATCTCCACGGCCGTCGGTCGCCATGCCGCCGAGATGACCCAGATTCTCGACGAGAAGTCGAGCGGGCTGCTCACCGCCCTCAGCGCCAAGAGCCAGGAATTCGCCAGCGAGGTGAGCCGCGTCACCGATCATGCGGTGAAGGCGATCGAGGCCAAGGGCTTCAACTTCACCCAGACGATGATGGACAACAGCGGCCAGATCGCCCGCCTCATCAACGAGGCGAGCGAGAGTGCGACCGCTGCCCTCAATCAGTCGCTCAAGGAGCTGAGCGGCAGCCACGCCACGGCGGCCGAGACCACGAGCGAGGCAGTCATCCGCTCGATCAAGGAGCTGCGTGAGACCGCCGAGATGGCGACGCAGAGCGCGGCGAAGACGATCACCAAGACGCTCCAGGACCTGCAGGAGAGCACGCACGCCGCCGTCGAGCAGTCCAAGCAGACCGCCTCCTCGGCAATCTCCGAGATCGTGGAGACGCAGACCATGCTGCGCTCCGACGCCACGGCCTTGTTCGAGCGCTTGCGCGAGGCGAACGTGCTCCTGCAGGAGGTGCTGAGCGGCGCGCATGAGAACATGGGCGAGATCGAGAACACGCTGGTCACCCGGGTGTCGGATTTTGTCGCCGCCATGAACGAGATCGCGCAGAAGACCAGCGCAGCCAACAGCGAGGTCGAACGCAACGTTGCCGGCTTCCAGACCATGGCCGGCCAGGCGATCAACGACCTGTCCCAGCTCGCGTCGCAATTCGACGTCCACGGCCGCTCGCTGGCGGAGGCAGTCGCGCTGATCGACACCAGCAATCGGCGCACCGAGGGCACACTGGGCGAGCGGCGGACGTCGCTCGACGCGCTCATCGCCGAGCTGGACAGCAAGGGCAGCGATCTCGAGCAGCGGCTGGCGCGGTTCGCCAGTGTGCTCGATCAGTCGCTCGAAGGGGCGGCCGAGCGGGCGCGGGAGATCGCCCGCCTGACCGCCGAATCGACGACCAGCGGCGCGCGCGCAATCGAGGCGAGCTTCGAAGCCATCAGCAACAACGCCGAAGCGCAGCGCAAGCGCATGGGCGATGCCCTGCATGAGCTCTACCAGCAGGCGACGGATGAATCCAATGCGACCTTCGCGCGCATCGACGAGCAGTCCAATGCGATGTTCACGCAGGCGGCGCAGCGCTTTACCGACGTGCTCGAAGGGCTGAAGGAGATGACCGCCGAGATGCAGCGCGAGCTGGAGGAGACCCGCACCGAGCTGCGCCGGGGAATTCTCGAGCTGCCGCAGGAGACGGCGGACAGCGCCGCGCAGATGCGTCGGGTCATCGTCGATCAGATCGAGGCGCTGGCCGAGCTCAACCGCATTGTCGCGCGCCACGGTCGTGCCCTCGACGCGGCGGAGCCTACCGCCCGCCGGGCCGAGCTGGCGGAAGCGTCCTCCCGCCGCCTGGCGCCCCGCGAGGAAGCTCCGGCGAGCAACGGCGGCACCCGCGCCGAGCCGGCACGACCGCGCGCCGACATCGGTGGCATGGGCGCGCCGCCGGTCGTGGCGCCGCCGCCGGTGCTGCCGGCGCGCCGGGCGGAGGCGCCCGCCCTCAGCCCGGCGCAAGCCGGGGCGGCCGGCCGCAGCGGCTGGCTCTCCGAGCTGCTGACCCGGGCCTCGCAGGAAGCAGAATCGGGAATACGCTCCCCCGCGGCGCCGCGCGAGGGTGCCGCCGCACGCGAGCCGCTCCCGGAGCTCCCGGATGCGGATCGGAGCAGCATCGACTCGCTCGATTCACTGGCCATCGACATTGCCCGCATGATCGACCACGACGCGGCGGCCGAGCTCTGGGACCGCTACAATCGTGGCGAGCGCAATGTATTCACGCGCAAGCTCTACACCATGCAGGGGCAGAAGGCGTTCGAGGATATCCGCAAGAAGTACCGCAGCGACCGCGAGTTCATGCGCACGGTCGACCGCTATATCGGGGAGTTCGAGCGGCTGTTGGAGGAGGTCTCGCGCGATGACCGGGGCCAGGTCGTGGCGCGCACCTACCTGACTTCCGAGACCGGCAAGGTGTACACCATGCTCGCCCATGCCGCCGGGCGGTTCGACTAGCTGGCGCTGCCGCGCTCGGGGCCGACCTGCCGGCTCGAGCATCGCAGCCTGAGGAGTGCACCTCCACAGGCCCGCAAGGCCTAGTGTGCGCTTACTCGGGCTCGATGCCGGCGTCCTTGACCATTCTGCCCCACTTGCCGAGCTGGACCTTGATGAAGCTTCCGAGCTCCTCGGAAGAGCTCGAGAACGCTTCGAAGCCGACATTGCCGAGCTTCGATTTGATCTCGGCATCGTCGATGACTTTGCGCAGCTCCGTGCTCAGCTGCGCCACGATACCCCGCGGCGTGCCTGCGGGCGCGACGATGCCGGCCCACGAATCCATGTCGAAGCCGGTCACGCCCGCCTCGTCCAGGGTGGGCAGCTGCGGAACGAGCGAGCTGCGCCTCAGTCGCGTCACGGCCAGCGCGCGTAGCGCGCCGGACTTGACATGCGGCAGCCCGGTGGTGAGATCGGTGAACATCATCGAGACACGGCCGGCAAGCACGTCCTGAATGGCGGAGGGCGAACTCTTGTAGGGAACGTGCAGCATGTCGATCTCGGCCCAATGCTTGAGCGTCTCGCCGGCGACGATGCCGGAGGTGTTGCCGCTGGCAAACGAGAGCTTGCCGGGGTTGCGCTTGGCATGATCGATCAGCTCCTTGACCGTCCCGACCGGGAGGCTGGGGTTGATCACCAGCATCAAGGTGAAGCTTCCCACCCGCGTCAGCGGCGTAAAATCGCTCACCGGATCGTAGCTCACGCTCTTCATGAGGAACGGCACGGCGGAAAGCGGGGAATTGGTCGCCATCAGCAGGGTGTATCCGTCGGGCGCCGAGCGGGCGACGTAAAGCGCGGCAAGGGCTCCATTCGCGCCCGGGCGATCCTCGACGATGACGCGTTCCCGGAGCGCGGCGCTGAGCGGCTGGGCGATGACGCGGCAGACCGTGTCGCTGCCACTGCCAGGGCCGAAGGGGTTCACGAGGGTGATGGGCTTGCTCGGATAATCGGCGGCGCGCGGCGCCGGACCAAGCCAAATGACCGCGCCGGCTGCGAGGACGACGAAGAGCTTCTTCATGACGATTCACTCCCTGGCCATCGGGCTGAAAGGCTGCGCCGCATCTCGGCTGCGCCGCTCCGCATGCGCCCTCCCGCCCCGCTCACCTATCTCAGGAACAGCTCATTCCAGAGCTTCTGCCACCTCGGCGCCTCGTCGAGCCATTTGACCGGATCGATCATGCTGTGCGCGTGCGCGTCGAGCAGCGTGCGCTGGGTGCGACTCGCCGGGTTGCGCCCGGCATCCGCGAGCAGCTGCTGCCCTTCGGGCGACAGGACGAAATCCGCGAACAGCAGTGCGGCGTGCGGATGCGGTGCGCTCGCGGCCAGCGCTATCGCCTGCGGCCGGCCGACCAGCGGCTCGATGGCCAGCCAGTCGATCGGACCGCCCTTCCTCCTGATAGATTCGGCGTTGCCGCTGTAGATGGTGGGAGACACCGTCAACTCGCCCGCGGCCACGAGCTGCGCCACGAGGATGTGTCCCTTGCGCATCTCGGGCCGCAGCTGCGCGAGCCGGCGG
>DASXAP010000290.1:0-48518 GCA_036406655.1 Xanthobacteraceae bacterium
CCGTCGGGGCGGACCGGCGTGATCCGCTCCCCATCGCCACCCCCCGCTCGACGGCACTTATGTTGATCTCGCTGGCCCCCGAGCTTGCCCGTGCGTCTTTCCGCGCGGAAACGGAATCCCAACAATCCCTTTCTCGCCCGCCCAAGCTGGCAAGGCGCCCACCCGAGCCTAGGAGCGATCGCTGTACCGGTCCAGCACGGGTTACCGGCGCGGCAGTTAATTTATCAGCGCTATGGCATTGATGTGACGCCCGTAGTCGCTTTCGTGCAGGTGGGTCGAGCGGCGATAGCTGAAAAATCGCGCCGGATCGGCATAAGTGCAAAGGCCAAGGTCCTCGACCCGATCGACGCCGGCGGCTGCCAACCGTGCGGCGATAAATCCGGGCAGGTCGAACAAGGCGTGGCCGGAACGTGACGATGCCGCAAAAAATCGCGCATTGGCCGCGTCCTCAGCGTTGAACCGAGCGAGAAGCTCGGGTCCGACCTCGTAGTTCGGTTGGCGGATCATAGGGCCGAGCGCGGCCCTGATCCGCCCGCGGCGAGCGCCGCAACGCTCCATAGCGGCGATCGCCGCCTCCAGCACCCCCGTCAAGGCGCCACGCCATCCGGCATGGGCTGCCCCGATGACCCCCGCCGTTGCGTCGGCCAGCAGAACCGGGCCGCAATCAGCGGTAGTCACTGCAATGGCGATGCCCGGGCGCCGGGTCACAACCGCGTCGGCCCGTGGACGCTCCTCAGCCCTCCACGGCTGCTCGATGACCACGGCATCGGGCGAGTGGACCTGATAAGCGGTGAGGAGCCGCTCCGGCGTCACGCCGAGGGCCGTAGCCATGCGGGCGCGATTTTCCCTCACCTTTTCCGGACGGTCGCGCGAGCCGGCCCCCCCGTTCAGGCTGGCATAAACGCCGTCGGACACGCCGCCCTGGCGCGTGAAGAAAGCGTGACGAATCCCGGAAATCGCGGAAAGGCTGGTGGCCTGGAGCATCGTCGGCAATTTCTCATGCCGCCCGGGGTCTAGACCCGGGGTCTAGACAATGCCGGCACCGCCGCTCACGCTTGGAAACCGGGAAGCGCTTCGATGTCCGGACTGGACAGCGCAAGCACTTTGAACAGGCGGCCCATCCCGGTGCGATCCTCGTCGGTGAGGCGTTGGAGCGCTGCCTCGATCTTCCGGGCCCGGTCATCGGGCGCGCCTGCCTTGAGCGCGGCAGCACGTTGCTCGATCCCCAGGCGGCGGAGAAATTCGCCTTGGGCGATGATGCCGTGCACGCGCGCGCCCATCCCCTCTGCCGCCTGCGCCAGGGCCTGAAAATCGACATGCGCGGTAAGATCGTTGAGCCCCGGCGCCGAGAGCGGCGCCGCATACTCATGGCCGCGAACCGCCTGCAGGGTGTCGCCCAGCGCGCTCCCGGTGTGACCGTAATCGATGATCAGGGCGACACCGGGCGCGTGCAAGAGCCGTCGGCCGATCTCGAGCGCAATCTGGTCGCTGCGCCATTCGAAAACATCGCCGATCTTCGCCGGCGGCAGGCCGCCCGGCAGGATCTCATCGAAGAGAGGAATCGGGTCCCGCGCGACGCCGAACTGCAAGCCCTTGTTTTCGCCGATCTTGACTACCCGCTCATGCCAGCCGTCCACGCACATCACGGCTTGCTGCACCGGCAAAGCGTCGAAGAACTCGTTGGCGAGGATGATCGTCGGCCCATCTCGCACCTCCTGGATCGATTCATGCCAAGACGCCGGGAGGTTGCTGGCGCTCAGGACTTGGCGTTGCAGGCGCTCCAGCACCGGGCTGGCCTCGATCAGATGCAGCTCGAGGGCGGCGCGGAACTCGGGCATCACCTTCGCCGCGCGAAGTGCATCGCGCATCATTGTGCCTCGTCCCGGGCCAAGCTCCACAAGGCAGACGGGATCGGGGGAATCCATGGCGCGCCATGCTGCCGCAGCCCACAGTCCGATCAGCTCGCCGAACATCTGGCTGATCTCGGGAGCCGTGGTGAAGTCGCCGCCACCACCGAATGGGTCGCGCGAGCAGTAATATCCGTGCTCCGGATGGGTGAGGCAGAGCCCCATATATTGGGCCACCGCCAGCGATCCGGCGACCGCGATGCGGCGTCGGATCTCGGCAGCGAGCGGCGTTTCATCCACGCTCATGACTGGCGGACGCCGCGCCGCGCCATCTTCATCAAGGCGGCACCGGCAAGGATCAACGGGACCGACAGCAGCATTCCCATGGTGAGACCTCCCCACAGAAAACCGAGTTGTGGATCGGGTTCGCGAAACAGCTCGCAGAACGAGCGGGCGAGGCCGTAGCCGAATGCGAACGCACCCAGGATGAAGCCCGGCCTCTTGAGCGCCCCGGCGCGAATGAGCGCCGCGAGCACGATGAACAGCAGCAGCCCCTCGAGGCCGGCCTCATAGAGCTGGCTCGGGTGCCGCGGCACGGCGCCGCCGGTCGGGAATACCATGGCCCACGGCACGGCGCTTGGCCGGCCCCACAGCTCACCGTTGATGAAATTGGCAATACGCCCGAGAAAGATGCCGATGGTTCCGGCGGCGCAGGTAAGGTCGCCGAGCGAGAGGATGGAGATGCGGCGATGGCGTGCGAACAGCACGACCGCGAGGACGCAGCCGAGAAAGCCGCCATGGAAGGACATGCCGCCCTTCCAGAGCTGGATCGTCTCGAGCGGGTGGCCGGCGAAATAGCCTGGATTGTAGAACAGCACATAGCCAGTGCGGCCACCGAGGATGATGCCGAGCGTGACCCAGAGCACGAAATCGTCGAAATCGCTGACCGTCATTGCCGGCGCCCCGCCCCACAGCCATTCGCGACGAATGAGCGCGCGAGCATAGAGCCAACCCAGCAGGATGCCGACGATGTAGGCGAGCGCGTACCAGCGGACGGCGAGTGGGCCGATGCTGATCAGCACTGGATCGATGGCCGGAAAAGGGATGACGTCGAGCGGCATCGGCGGTTCTGAGTTGCTGCGGGCGGTGATGCGGGCAGTCAGCCGGGGAAGTCAAGGTGGACGGCCCGGCGGCAGTGCCCGCCGGTGGTGGCGTATTCCTGCCGTGAGCAAGGCGGCGCCTCCGATCCGGCAGGGCACTTGCACGGAAAGGAAACCCTCCCCATTCTCCAACCACCGCGCGAGTGCGGCCAGAGGCTAATGTCATGACGCAGACCAGCAACCGCTTCTTCGATGAGATCGCGCGCTTGATGAACGACGCCGCCGGCGTTGCGTCGGGAGTGCGGCGCGAGCTCGAAACCGTGGTCCGTAACCAGGCTGACCGCATTCTGCGCGACCTCGACCTGGTCAAGCGCGAGGAATTCGAGGCCGTCAAGGAAATGGCACGAGTAGCGCGCGAGGAGAACGAGGCGCTCAAGGCACGGCTTGTCGCGCTGGAGACCCGGCTTGGCCCGGGGGGCTCTTCCCCATAGTGGCGGCTCCTCGCCGGGCGTTCCGGCTCCCGAACCGGCCGCGTTTGCTTGTTTTTCCCGAATAGCGCCGCTATAAGCGCGCGCTTGGCACGCGCGGCTCGAAGCGAGCCGGTGCGGAGAATCATGGCGCCGGCGACGCCTCGGAGGCAACGCGGGCCCGGAGGCCGCCGCGTGCGGCCGTTTCGTTGAAGAGGATGTTGCAGCATGGCGACCGTCAAGGAGCTCAAGGCGACGGCACGTACGCGGGCCGGCAAGGGAGCCGCGCGGGCCGAGCGTCGGGCCGGGCGCGTGCCGGGAGTCGTCTATGGCGACGGCAAGCCTCCGCTCAACGTCTCGATTGATCACTCGGAGCTCAAGCAGCGCATCTATGCCGGACGCTTTCTCACCACCGTGCACCAGCTCGACGTGGACGGCGCCAAGCATCGGGTGATCCCGCGCGATTTCCAGCTGGATCCGGTCAAGGACCTGCCGGTGCATGTCGATTTCATGCGGCTCGGCGAGGGGGCGCAGATCCGAGTTCGCATTCCGGTCCACGTCAAGAATGCCGACCAGGCGCCGGGAGTGAAGCGGGGCGGTACCGTCAACATCGTGGCTCATACGATCGAGGTCGTGTGCGCCGCCGACGACATACCGGACGCAATTGACGTCGACGTATCGGGGCTGGAGATCAACTACTCCAAGCACCTGAGTGATATCCAGCTGCCGCCCAAGGTGCGGGTGATAAGCCGACTCGACCAGACGCTGGTCACCATTGTGCCGCCGTCGGGCTATGCGGAGGAGATGAAGGCTGCGGCCGAAGCCGCCGCTGCGGCCGCCGCTGCGGCCGCCATTGCCGCCGCGGCCGGGGCTCCCGCCGAAGGGGTTGCTGGCGCGCCGGCGGCGGCTCCCGGTGCCGCGGCTCCGGCTGTGGGGGCGCCGGCTGCCGCCTCGGCGGAGAAGGAGAAGAAGTAACTCGCGCGCCCACCCGGCAGCACCCATCGGCGGTCGCGAGCGAGGCGAGCCCGCCGGCGCGGGCGTGACGGCACGGACAATCTTCCATGCTGCTCTTCGTGGGGCTTGGCAATCCCGGTGCGCGCCATGCCGGCAATCGCCACAATATCGGCTTCATGGCGGTCGAGGCGATCGCCAAGCGCCACGAGATTGGTCCTTGGCGCAAACGTTTCCAAGGCGTGGCAGCCGAAGGCGCGCTCGGCGACCGACGCATCCTGCTGCTCCTGCCGGCGACGTTCATGAACGACTCGGGCCGCGCCGTGGCTGAAGCTGCGCATTTTTACAAAATAGTGCTTTCCGAGCTCGTCGTCTTTCACGACGAGATCGACCTTGCGCCCGGCAAGGTACGGGTCAAGACCGGTGGCGGCAGCGCCGGCCATAACGGATTGCGCTCGATCTCCGCCCATCTGGGCAACGACTACCGTCGGGTGCGGATCGGCATCGGCCACCCGGGAATCAAGCAACTGGTCCATCCGCATGTGCTCAGCGATTTCAGCAAGGACGAACGGTTGTGGGTCGGGCCGCTGTGCGCCATCATCGCCGAGAATGCCGAGCTGCTGGCGAAAGGGCAGGACGCGAGCTTTCAAAACCGGGTCCATCTGGCCCTGCGGGGCAAGGGCTTAGAGAGCGTCGAGGCGGTGACAGGCAAAGACGCCGTTCGTGCTGTCCGAGATTGCTGAATTATGCGAACGGCAACTGAGATGACCGCACCCGCTGCCGCCCTCTCACCTGTTTAGGGCGCAGAGCAAGATGGGCTTCAAGTGCGGCATCCTCGGCCTGTCGAACGTGGGTAAATCGACGCTGTTCAACGCACTTACCGCGACCGCGGCAGCGCAGGCCTCGAGTTACCCCTTCAGCACCATCGAGCCCAATGTCGGTGAGGTCATGGTGCCCGATGCGCGCCTCGACATGCTCGCCAAGCTGGCCAAATCGGCGAAGAGCAAGCCGGCGCGTCTCAGCTTCGTCGACATCGCCGGGCTGGTGAGCGGTGCATCCAGAGGCGAAGGTCTCGGCAACCAGTTCCTCGCCCACGTGCGCGAGGTCGATGCCATTGCCCACGTGGTGCGCTGCTTCACCGATCCCAATGTCGCCCATGTCAACGTCGCAAATGTCTCGGGTGTCATCGATCCGGTCGCTGACATCGACACCATCGAGACCGAGCTGATGCTTGCCGACCTGGAGAGTCTCGAGCGGCGACTCGAGGGCGTTGCCAAGAAGGCGAAGGGAAACGACAAGGACGCGGAGGACGCAAAGGAGACGCTCGCGCTCGCCGGCCGAGCCCTAGATCTGCTGCGCGCGGGCAGGCCGGCGCGACTTGTCGAACGCGAGCTTGGGGAGGAGAAGGCGTTTCGCATGCTCGGGCTCTTGACCTCGATCCCGGTGCTCTATGTGTGCAACGTCGACGAGGCCGCGGCCGCCGGCGGCAACGAGCTCAGCCGCAAGGTGCAAGCGCGCGCGGATGCGGAGGGGGCGCCCTGCGTCACGATCTCGGCCAAGATCGAAGCCGAGATTGCCGCGCTGCCGGCGCAAGAGCGCGCCGCTTATCTGGCGGCAATCGGACTCGAGGAGCCGGGGCTCGCCCGGCTGATTCGCGCGGGCTACGCGCTGCTCGATCTGATCACGTATTTCACCGCCGGGCCGAAGGAGGCTGCGGCCTGGACCATCAAGCGCGGCACCAAGGCGCCGCAGGCCGCCGCCGTCATCCACACCGATTTTGAGCGCGGCTTCATTCGCGCCGAGACCATCGCCTACGACGACTACGTGGCCTATGGTGGCGAAGCCGGGGCGCAACAGGCCGGCAAGATGCGGCTCGAAGGCAAGAGTTATGTGGTGCGCGACGGCGACGTCATGCATTTTCGGTTTGCAACCTGAGTGCTCGATACCGGATGCCAGATGTAAGATGCCGGATACAGGATGATCCGCCTTGTCGACGTCACATCTGCCCGCGTTGGCGGATCGCGCCGAGATGCTCGTTGATGCGGAACATGATCAATACGAACTCGCACGCGACTCTGGCGAAGAGCACTCCAATAAGTATTGCGAGCAGGCTACCTACGATCGAAAGGATCCCGCTGAGCGGATGTGCCGTGAGCAGCACCAGACCGGAGACGATTCCGGAGAGACCGAACAGGACCGAAACGGCGACGGCAAGCCAATACAAGACCTTGATGATCGAAGGTGTGATGAACCGTTCCCACTGGAACAGGTCGCGGTAATCGAACATGAGCGCTCCTATGAGAGGTAAGAGATCGGATGTTCAACCATCAGATATCTCGCGGCGCAAAATACACGACAGCGCAGCACATCCGGACCTTGGGCATCTGACCCGACGGGGAACCGGCGGTCAATCGCGGTATCGACCCTCGGGTCGCCTGTCACCACGATCTGCTCCTGTCGGCAGCAAATGCCTGCATGCCCTATCCCGCTGAGCCGGGGAGCAAATGAACCGGCATGCTGCGGCGTGCCAGGCGAACAGCAGGATGAGTGGTCGAGGCTCATGCGCGCGACGAACGCCCAGCCGGCACAGCCGCAGATCATGCAGCCGAGAATCCAGGAGCGGCGCGCCGCGGCGGTGGCTTGCGGCGCGCATGCCCTGCATGACGGTTATACCGACCTGATCTATGTGATGCTGCCGATCTGGCAGCAGGAGTTCGTGCTCGGTTACGCCGCGCTCGGCCTGTTACGCGGGCTGTTTTCCGGCACGATGGCGGGCTTCCAGATTCCCTCCGGCGTGCTGTCGGAGCGGATGGGCGTGCCCGCGGTGCTGGCCCTCGGCACCGCGCTGGCGGGGGCCGGCTTCTGCCTGGCGGGTCTCAGCGCCGGCTTCGCCATGCTGATCGCGGCGCTGTTTCTCGGCGGTCTCGGCGCCAGCACCCAGCATCCGCTCGCATCCTCGTTGATGGCCCGAACCTTCGCCGGACCGCGGTCGATGAAGGCGCTCGGCACCTATAATTTCGCCGGTGACGTCGGCAAGATGACGCTGCCGGCGATTGCCTCGCTGCTGCTCATCGTGATCGCGTGGCGGCCGACGCTGACGCTGCTCGGCGCGCTCGGCCTCCTCGGCGCGGGTGCGGTCTTCTGGCTCACGCCGCGCTACGGCGCGCAGCTGCCCGCCGATCGTGGCTCGCCGGAGCCGGCCGCAGCCGGGCACGGAGCCGGGCGGCGCTTCGGCTTTCCGATCCTGTTGGCGATCGGCATGATCGACAGCGCGACCCGCATGGGCTTCCTGCTGTTCCTGCCTTTCCTGCTCACCGCCAAGGGGGCGAGCGTCCCGACCATCGGGCTCGCACTGACACTGACCTTCGCCGGCGGCGCGGCCGGAAAGCTGGTCTGCGCATTCATCGGTGCCCGTATCGGCGTGGTCGCAACCGTCTGGCTGACGGAAGCGGTCACCGCCGTGCTCGTGCTGGCGCTGCTGCCCCTTTCGATCGAGCCAGCATTGCTGCTGCTACCGATCCTCGGGCTCGCGCTCAACGGCACCTCGTCGGTGCTGTACGGCTCGGTGCCGGATCTAGTGGCGCCGGAGCGGCGCCCGCGCGCGTTCGGGGTTTTTTACACCGGCACGATCGGGACCGGCGCCGCAGCGCCTGCCGTTTATGGAGCGGTCGGTGACGCCCTGGGTGTGCCGACGGCGCTCCTGGTCATTGCTGCCATCGTGCTCGTCACATTGCCGCTCTCGCTCTTGCTGAAACCTGTGCTGGCCCCGCGCCGATACGCTTGAATAAAATCCGACTGATCGGTTGAACGGCGCCGCAACCGATTGCGGCAACCATGCGCCGAGGGCAATTACGGGAGAGACGAAATGGAACGTCGACAGGGACGGCGCGTGCGCACGCTGAAATCGGGTCGCATTCTGCTCAACCACCGGCAATCGGTGATCAGCTGCACGGTTCGCAATCTTTCGCCGAGCGGCGCCTGCCTGTGCGTGGGGAGCTCACTCGGCATCCCCGAGCGCTTCGACGTGATGTTCGATGCCGACAGGTCTGTCCGCTCGTGCCGGCTGGTCTGGCACAGGGAAACTGCGATCGGGGTCGAGTTTGCGTGACGCCGCCGCATCGCGAATTGGCGCGGAATGGCGCGCGCCGGTGTCAAGAGAGCGGGATCCGGCGTGGAAAATTGTCACTTAATGCCGCCGCCGGTGCCCACGGCTTGAAAGCTCGGATTATCGAACAGCTCCCGCAGGCCGATTTGCGATTTCTTCTTGCTGATGTGAGCTACCTCACACCTTCGTGCCGGTGACCTCGATTATGATTGCAAACGTCGCCGGGCGACGGCGACCGAATCGGCATCTCCGATGCCGAGGTGGCCCTTTTGGGCGTTTCCTCCCCAAGACTAGCCCCGCTGGATTGCGGCCGGCGGGGTCCTTTTTTCGGATCTGGCGCGCACGGACGCGTGCGACGGACGCTGGTTTGAATCCCGGCGCTCGGCTGCAGCGGCAGTGCGCGGCCGGCCTATTCGCGGATGCTGGGAGCGTCCGGGATCTTCTTCCAGTGGGTGAGGCTCTCGGCGATTATCTTGGTTGAGTGCATCGCCGCCTGGCTCAGCGTCGCATATTCGACTATCTCGCGCTGCACGCGCGCGCCTTCGTTCTGCAGCATGTCGCGCAGCGTCTGCAGCTCGCCGATGAGCCGGTCGATCTCCTGGACGGAAGTGCCGGCGACGCGCTGCAACAGTGAGCTGATGTTGCCGGCGATGAGCTCGCTGTCGCTCTCCGGATTGCGCCGCAGTCCCGCCACGTCGCGGCGGACGAATTCGCGAATCTCGCCTTCGACTTGGATCTCCGTCGGGTTCTCCTGCTCGGCGGGTTCGCGCGATTTGATCAGGCTCATGCTGTCATCCCCCTTCAGCGCCGTCAGGCGCAGTGCCACCGCCATAACTTACGAACCGGAATGTGACGACTTCGCGGCCGAACAGCCGTGCACGCCCGTCGTCCCCACCCGCCGGGCGTGTGGCGAGGACCATGATACCGCTCGTCCCGCCCGCTCTTGTGTCGAAACGGGGCATCCCACTATTTGGCAGCTCGAGAGGGCTCGAGAGATAGCGGCTCGGCCGATGATTCGCTGGCAGTGCCGCGGTGCCCCCGCTGCCCGGCCCCGGTACCATGCTGAGCGTCCGAGAGCGCGCGTGACGTCATGGCCGATCTGACCTTTGCGATCGGAGACATCCACGGCTGCCTGCACAAGCTGAGCCGGCTCGTCGCCGCTTGCGAGGCTCGGGCGCGCGGTACGGCTTCGCGGTACGTGTTTCTAGGCGACTATATCGACCGCGGTCCGGACAGCCGCTCTGTCATCGAGTTCCTGATGCAGCGGCAGAAGCTCCAGCCGCAGATCATCTGCCTGAAGGGCAACCACGAGCAGCTGGCGATCATGGCGCAGGACAGCGTGCGTGCCATGCCGCTGTGGCTGCAGAACAGCGGCGCGAAGACGCAGCGCAGTTACTGGCGAACCGGCGGCCGCATCGAGCCTGCGCACCTCACCTGGTTGCGTGCGCTGCCGCTCTTCCACGACGATGGGCTTCGCTTCTTCGTTCATGCGGGCGTCGACCTTGCGGTGCCCCTGCACGCGCAGTCCGAGGAGGCGATGCTCTGGATCCGGGAGCCGTTTCTCAGCGACTGCGACAATCTTGATTGCGGCCGCTTCATCGTGCACGGGCATACCCCGCAGACAACCGGCTTGCCCGACCTTCGTCGCCGCCGGGTCAATATCGACACCGCCGCCGTGCTCGGCGGGCCGCTCACCGCCGCCGTGTTCGACGACACGCAGCCGGGGCCGATCGGCTTCCTCACCGATGGCCAAGATCAACGAGGATCGCTGCCCTGTTGAGGCGCGCCACGGCGCGAAATTCAGATCCTGCATTCCGCTTTGCCTCTATGCGGGGGCCACGACCTTCATTTTTTACATCAGTCGCGCAACGCCGGCGGGCCAGGAGGGTTGATGTAGGGCGGGAACCATTGGAGTGCCCGCAGCCAGAAGACATGCGTCGCCGAGGAGGGATCATGCGGTCGCTCGTAGCTGTGGTCGCCGTGCTGGGGCTGCTCGGAAGGGCCTCGTTCGCCGTCGGCGAGGTGGCGGAGAGCGCGGAGCACCGGGCCAGGCTTAATCTGAGCCAGTCGCAGGAGGAGGCCATCACTCAAGCGCTGAGCGCCGAGCCGGCGCAGGCGGCCCCCGGCTATCGCGCCCATTCCGGCTCCAGGCCGCCGGACCGGCTGGAGCTGAAGCCCCTGCCGGACCGGCTCACCGCGCGGGTGCCCGAGCTAGCGCGATATCTTTTCGTGAAGCTGCCGGACCGCATCCTGCTGATCGAGCCCGACACCAGGCTCGTCGCCCAGCTCGTCGGCGAGCCTGCCACCACCGGCACCGGCCCGAGTGCGTCGTTTCCGGCGAGCCCCGGCTCCCCCCAGCACTAGGAACTTAGCCCCGATCCTGCCGCTGGCGGAGCTTGGCGACGGCGCACGTCCATTTGCTGCCACCGGTAAAGCCGGCATCCGCCGTGGTGGCCGCCGGCGCGCGCGGCTCGCGCGAGGGTGCCGGCGGCATCGACGCCGGAATAAGTGCCGGCAGCCCTGGTTTCGCTTCGGCGTGAGGCTTTGCTCCTCCCTGCATCCCGGCCCCTTCTCCTGGCACCGCCCTCATTCCGGTGCGCAGGTCATGACCCCGGCCGCTTGGATCGTTGCCAGTCGTGCTCCGCACGGTCGCCGCGCCCTGCCGCTCGCGCAGCCGCTCGACCGCGCGCGTCCAGCCCGAGGGCGCAGGCGCGCTCCCACCTTCGGCCGCCTGCGCCGCGCTTTCGGCCGCCCGCGCTGCCGCATTCTTGAACACGAAGCGCTGCTCGATCTCGCCGCATTCCAGGCATTGCAGCGTGTAGCGCTCGAAGCCCTCGACGATCATCGTCTCGTCGGGCACCACCTTGACCAGGATCATCTCTGCGCCGCAGGTGACGCAACGCATGTGAGCCCCCAGTGCCGCGTCGATGGAGCGGGGGTAAGCCGGTGCTGTCAAGCGCGCCTACCCCGCCCCGGCCCGAATGATCCGGTGGTGTGGCGAGGGCGGCACATGCGCCGTCACCTGTCGCGCCCTCGGCGCCACACCCCGCTGCAAATTGACCGCAGACGCGCAATCGCCATGGCGCGGCCGTCGCGTCCGGCATATGCTCCATCCTATGGTACCGAGGAGCCGCCTCCTTTCATGAGCCAGCCGCAGTCCGTGCCGTCGAGTCCCGGCCTCCCAGAGCGCGATCCGCTGGCGGAAGCCGAGCCGCCCCCCGAGGTGCGCAAGTTCGCGCCGAAAAAGCGGGAGCCGCGCCCGGAGCCGTACAATCCCACCGATGATGCAGGGGCCACCTTGATGGCCAAGCTGCAGCAGGCGGCCAAGGTATCGAACGAGAACTGCGACCGGGCGATGGCGCTGGCGCATCGGCTGTCGGGCGAGCTGCGTGCGGCGCAGGAGCGCGCGGACCGGCTGCAGGCCGAGTTCGAGATCGCCGAGGCACGTGCGCAGCAGGCGGCCGCGCGCTGCATCCGCGAGATCGAGGCCGACCATGCGCGGACGCTGGCGGCGGCCGCCGAAGCGACGCGCACCGCCGAGACGCGCATCCAGGAGCTCGAGGCCGACCTCAAGCGCGCGGAGGAGCGGGCGCGCAGCGAGCTCGCGGCGGCGCAGCAGCGGGCACAGCGTTCGGCCGCCGAGCGGCTCGATCTGATGCAGGCGGAGATGGACCGGGTGGCCGCGCAGGCCAGGGAGGCCGCAGCGCACGTGGAGCGGGCCGCCGACGAGCGGGTCGCCGCGCTCGAGGCGGAACTCGCGCGCGTGGAGGCGGAAGCCGATGACGCGGTCGCCCGCGCCGATACGCAGGCTGCCGATGCGATCGCTCAGGCCGAGGCGCAGGCAGCCGATGCGCTCGCCCGCGAGAGGCGGTCAGCCGAGGAGCGCATCGCCGCCGTCGAGCTCGAGCTGCGCCGCGTCGCGATGGAGGCAACCGAGGCACTGGCGCAGGCGCAGTGCAGTGCGGAAGCGCAGCTCGCCGACGCACTGGCGCAGGAGAAGCGCTCCGCCGACGAGCGCGTCACCGCGATCGATCTCGAGCTGCGTCGCGTCGAAGCGCAGGCCGCCGATGCGCTCGCGCAGGCGCAGCACGGCGCCGACGAGCGCCTGCGCGAGTTCGCCGCCGAGCTCGACTATGCGCAGGATCGTGCCCATCGCGCCGAGGGATGGCTCGCGCGGATCGAGAGCGAGATCGAGGAAAGGCTCATCGGCCCTCTCTCCGCGACCCGTGCCCGTCCTCCGTCCCCGCGCTGACGAAGTGGCTCTCGGTCGCTAACGACTGATCTCTCCCGTCTCATCGCTGTCGCCTGCTTGCGCCTCACCCATGACCCGCACGGGTGCAGACAGGCGCGCCCGGCAGCGGTCGAGCGCGCGGCGGCACTTGCTGCAGGTGAAGCCTGGCACATGCCCGACCTTCTGCCGGCAATGCAGCATGGCCTCATTGCACGCATTGCAGCGGGCGACGAAGGCGTCGCATTCGGCCCGTGGCCGACCGGCGCGGAGACAGCTGCGATAGCGGCCCGGGCAGTATCCGCCGAGCGTCACCCCGCACAGATTGTGGCTCGCCAGCTGCAGTAGCGGATCATCGCCGCGATCGGCGCGCAGGCTGCCATCGACGACCAATGCCAGCTGCGCCTCCTCCACCTCCTGCGCGGAGCCCCCGCGGCTCGTGGGCACAACGAGTGCGGCGCTTGCCAGCATCGGGGCGAGCAGAATTACGATGCGAAAGGTTCTCATGGATCTTCACCTTTTCGATTGCGACGCTGAGCTGTGGCTGTCACTTGGCAAGCAGGACCGAAGCGTAGGCGCGGCCCTGATCATTCGTAAACTGCACAATCATACCGAGGCTCGTGAGCGCCGATTGAGCAGGCCGTTGCCGGCGCGTGCTCGGCATCTCCCGCCGCTCAAGGAAAATGAGGAGCGCCGAGGTGATGTAGCTTGCTGCAGTCTCGAAAAATGCAAGGTATTCTCTTAACCCCCGGCGGACGAAGGCATGAACCGCCGCCGAACACACGGCGAACGGCATGCGACGGCCGGTAGCGCGCTGCTGTTCGGCGGTGCGGCCGGCAGGCCGCGGTGGTGCGCGCGTTAACTCGGCCGCGCGCGCCGGGAGCAACAAGCAATCCAACACCGCAGCTTCACCGCGGTGTGTCGATTCGGGCCATTCGCCGCGCACCTTTCGGTGTTTCGCGCGCGAATGATTGCGCTCGCGCCGGCGATGCGCGACAATCAACCCAAGGGGTCGGGGTCGTGCATCGGGAGTTCGTCATGCTGTACCGATCCCTCGCCGCCGCCGCGCTCACTCTTGCCGGCACTGGCGCAGCTCTTGCTCAAACCGTCTATCTCTACGTCGCGCCGGGCGCGAGCGTCTACGTCACGCCGCCGGCGAACGGAATCTACGGTGCGCCGCCTGCCGCCTATGTGCCCGGCGGCGCGGTGTATGGCGCGCCGGGGCCGGTTGTCGCCACGCCGTTGCCGTGGCCGGTCGATGTCGCCCCCGACCTCTACGCGCCGCCCGCGGCCTATGTCGCGCCCGCCCCGGCTTATGCGCCGGCGCCGGCACCCGGCTACGACGCGCCGCTGCAGGCCTATGGCGCGGCGACCGGCAGCGCCTTGGTGCCGCGCGCCTATGTGCGCCAGCGGATCTACGATCAGGCGCCGCGGCCGCCGGCACCGGTGCCATATGGCTGGCGCCGGTGGTGACCGCATCGGCAAGAGCTGCGACACCTGACTGATCGGCCCCGATCTTTGTTTCGTTCGCAGGCGCGCGACGGCGGCCTGCCGGACTGCGCGAGCAGCGCCGACCTGCAAGCTCGGGGTTGTCCCGTCAATTCAGCTGCGTGAAGCGCTGTTGCTGGCGCGGGTCGAGCGTGGCGTAGAAATTCGCAAGCGCTCCGCGCATGCTCTTGCCTGCCGCACGCACCGCGCTGAGCCTGCGGCTGAGGATCTGCATGCGCGCGAGCGGGGTGACCGCGTTCTCCGCCGGGCAGGAGCTTGCAAGCGTCTCGGCCGCCCGTAATCCCGCGGCCAGCAGCTCGTAGAGCGCAATTCGCTGCGCGTCGCTGAGGCGCGCCTCTCGCTCGAGCCGTTTCACCTGCCAGTCGCGCAGCGCGGCCGCGTAACGCTCGCAGATCCCCGCCCAGGGCACTGCGGAGCTGCCGGTCTCGGGTGCGGGCGCCGCGCGCCATCGTGCGCGCCTGCCGCCGCGATCCTGCTCCGGCGTTGCGAGGAAGAATTGGTAGAGGCGCCCCTTCTGCTCGTCGTCGAGCACGGCGTAGAACCGCTGCAGCGAAGGTGCGACCGCATCGATCGCCGCCGTCACGGTCTCGACGGCCGCCGCCGCCGCATCGAGCCGCGCTGCCGGGGCGGCGGCGACGGCGGACGGGCAATCGGCGGCGAGCTTGTCGGCGGCAGCCACCGCTGCGCTGCGCAAGTCGTCAAGCGCGCGACGCTGCTCATCGTCGGGCGCGACTATCTCGCCGATGCCGTGGAACGGCCAGGCCTTGAGCTCGCCACCCTGTGCGGCGCAGCCGCGGACGAGCTCGGCCAGGATGGCACCGACGCTGCCGGTGCGCACCGAAGTCGGTTCGCGCACGCGGTCGGCCTCCTCGCCTTTCTCGCGCTCGTGGCTGTCGTCCTGGCGCGAAAACCAGTAGCCGTGATGTCGCCAGCGAGCATTTGCACCGGACGAGACGGTGAGCGCCACGGCCAGGACCATGCCGCTGAGCGCGGCTCGCACCAGCGTTGGCGGCATCGGTTCCCACCTTCGGGTTCTCGACCCGACAACGCCGCAGTGGCGGCGGAGTTCGCCCAGGTAGCGCGACCGGACGGAACTCCGCAGGATGGGGCAATCCCGGAGGCAGGGCTTCGCCTGGTCCGGGGCGCGACCTTCACGTGGCCGTGTGCTGCGTTGCAGCAAAGGAGGGCCATACCCATCTCTGGGGGAAGTTCCATCACATTGGGGTAGGCAGGATGGCGACATTGGCGCGACGGCGGCTGTTTCCGTTTGGCCGGCAGCGGGAGGAGAACGAGGAGCTCAGGGAGGAGCTGACCGCCCTGCAGAACGCGTTGTGGGCGTGCCGGGACGTGGCCGGCCGCTGGAGCGAGTTCCGCCGCTCGGTCACCGTCGCCATAGCGGTGTCGTCGCTGCTGGCGGGATTCGTGCTCGGCGTCTACCGCGATCGCCTGGTCCATGCCTTTGCCGATGTGGCGCAGGTGACAGGTCTATCCACGCCGATCCGCGACATCGACGCTGCGACCGAGGCCTACCAGAAGGGCAAGTACGCAGTGGCGCTCGACCTCGCCCGCCCGCTCGCCGAGGCGGGCGACGTGCGCGGCCAGTCGCTGCTCGGCCTGCTGTACTACCGCGGCCGCGGCACCCCGCAGGACCCGAGCGAAGCGGCCAAGTGGTTCATGCGCGCCGCCAACCAGAACGATGCGGCTGCCCAGTTCTATCTCGGCGTGATGTGGGGCGAAGGGGTGGGCGTGCCGCAGGATTTCGAGCGGGCGGCGAAATGGTACCGCCGGGCCGCCGATCTCGGTGACGCGCAGGCGCAGTACAATCTCGGCCTCGCCTATGCCAAGGGCGAGGGCGTGCCGCAGGACAACGTCGCCGCCCATATGTGGCTCAACCTCGCGGCGGCACACTTTCTGCCGACGGAGGCGGCGCGGCGCACCGCCGCCGTCAACAGCCGCGACGCGGTGGCGAGCAAGATGACGCCGGAGCAGCTCGCGGAGGCGCAGAAACGCGCCCACGACTGGCATCAGAGGCGGTGAGGCCGCTCAGCCGCAGGATGGGTGGAGCCCGCGGAGCGGGCGATACCCATCAGGTTCGGGGCAACGGGGGCCGATGGGTATCGCGCGCGCCGAGCGCGCGCTCCACCCATCCAACGCGTCAATGCCGCTTGCGCGAGATGACGTAGCTCTCGTCGTAGAACCACAGCCCGCCATGGGCGTGCAGCACCTCGCGCGTGGCAGCGAGATAGCGGCCGTCGGCCACCACCTCACGCAGCCGGTCGTCCTCGACCTGCGCGACGTAGATTGCCGCGTTCCAGGCAGCGAACAGCGTGGACGTGCCGATCGAGGTGGTCTCGGCGATCTCGCTCGGCAGCGTGTGCATCTCGTAACGGAACAGTGAGCGGCTGTCGGCATAGGCGTTGAAGTTGAGATCGCGCCCGGCGGCGCCGAGCTCCTGCTTCACCGCCTTGAGGATCTGGTGGCGGTCGTGGATGAACGGATTGTCGCCCGGCCACACCTTGTCGATGATCTCCATGCCGGGATCGTGACCGTGCGAATGGATGGCGATCAGCCGCCCTCCTGGCCCCAGCGCTCTCGCCAAAGGCGCGATCACCCGCTTGGCCTTGAAGTCGAGCGAGGCGCGCGCGCGATAAGGCTGCGAGGCGATGACCAGGTCGTAATTGGCCATTGTGCCGCCCGGCCGCGGGATGATGGGATCGAGCAGGAACTTGTGATCCTCGCGGTACATCACCAGCACGACCGGGCGCTCGTAGACCGGGTTGCCGGTCTTCGGGCTCACCCCCGCCTTCCAGTTGCGCGACAGGAACGGCACGAGATCGGTGATCTGCTGCTCGAAACGGTAGGCCGAATCGCCGGCGAGCGGCGCCTCGTGCCAGACCAGGCTCGAGGCGGCCGACAGTGACTTCACCGCGAGCCAGGGCGCGTCGCCATAGGCGAGGTTGGTCAGCACCAGCACCGTCGCCGGATGCTCGAAGAAGCGATCGGACATCTTCTGCAGCGCGAGGCGAACGTCCTCCAGGCTGATCTCCTTGCCGACGACGTAGAACGGCGTGTGCGGGAAGCGGTCGTGCATCGCCCGGAGCACGCGCAGGAGCACGGTGCCGTCGCCGGTGCCGGCGTCGAACACGCGCAACGCCGGCGGGCGCGGATGGAGGTTGGCGAGTTCGAGCCCGACGCGGCTCGCCACCACCCATTTCTCGCTGCAGGTATTGACGAAGAGGAGATATTTCTGCCGGTTGTCGAAGAAGCGGAAGTTGCGCTGCGGATCGCGCCCGCCGGCGGGCGGGGCAGGGGGGGCGGGCGGCGCGGGCCGGTGCGCACGGGGCGCGGGCTCGGCGAGGGCCGGCCGGGGCAGCCTCGCGTTCGGGTTCGCCCGGATATAGGCGTGGATGCGCTCGACCGTCTCGGTGGTGATGCGGCCGCCGTTGCGCAGCCGCGCGGCGAGCTTGCCATCGTTGACGGCGCGCCGGCCGAAGGTCGATTCGGCAAGCCCGCCGGCGCGGCAGTATTCGGAGATCTCCTGCAGCAGCTCGTGGGCGCGCATGGGGAGGATCACGTGTCGTCTGCCGCGCGCCGGCATTCGGATCTCACTGCAGGTAACGGGCGCGCGGGTCGGTCCAGCCAACCAAGCCTTCGGGCAACGGTCAACAGCAAACCGTCCCACTTTCGCGGTGGGCAAGAGCGATGTGCGGTAAGGGTGGGCAAAATCGCTCGCGATACCGGGCCGATCTTGCCCCATGCCAGGGCGAGCGAGGGGAGCGGCGTGGCTGGATGGCGGGCACGCTCGAGATCGTTCTCAACTTCGGACCGGCGCGGGCGCTTCGCCCAACGCTGCAGCTGCGTTCGGCCTCAATCGTGGGGCGATTTTGTCCCGCTACAGCTGCGCCAGCACCGCGCTCGCGATTTCGGCGGTGCCGTCATTGCCGCCGAGCTCGCAGGGGCGTAGCCCCGCGGCGAAGGCGCGGTCGACCGCCGCCTCGATGGCTCGCGCCGCCGCGGCGGCGCTGGCGTGGCCGTGCCGCTCGGCGAGCCAATCGAGCATGAGCGCCGCGGAGAGAATCATCGCGGCCGGATTGGCGAGCCCCCGCCCCATGATGTCGGGCGCGGTGCCGTGGCAGGGCTGGAACACGGCGTGGCGGTTGCCGATGTCGGCCGAGGGCGCCATCCCCATCCCGCCGATCAGCCCGGCGGTGAGATCGGAGAGGATGTCGCCGAACATGTTCTCCATCACCAGCACGTCGAAGTCCCAAGGCCGCTTGACCAGGAGCGCCGCGCAGGCATCGACATAGAGCCGTTCGGTGGCGACCTGCGGATGGCGCGCCGCGCATTCGTCGAATAGCCGGCGGAAGAAGGCGTAGGCCTTGAAGGCGTTCGCCTTGTCGACGCAGGCGAGGACGCCCTTGCTGCCGCGTTGCTTGCGCCGCTCGGTGAGGTGGAAGGCGAACTCGAACAGCCGCTCGCAGGTGTGGCGCGTGATCAGGAGCGTCTCGCACGCCGCGTCCTCGGTCACCTCGCCCTTGCCCATGGAGGCGAACAGGCCTTCGGTCGATTCGCGGATCACGACGAGGTCGATGCCGTGCTCGGCGGCGCCGACGAGCGGGCTCGGGATGCCGGGAACGAGCCGGCACGGCCGCACCCCGGCGTAGAGGTTCAAGATGAAGCGCAACTCCACCTGCGGCATGATCTCGGTGTTGTCGGGATAGCGGATGTGCGGCAGCCCGCAGGCGCCGAGCAGGATGGCGTCGGCCGCGCGGGCCAGCGCGATCGTGCGCTCCGGCATCGATACGCCGTGCTCGTGATAGTAGCCGGCGCCCGCCGGCGCCTCGCTGAAGCGCAGGCTCAGCCCCTGCGCCGCCGCCGCGGCCTTCTCGAGCACCGCGAGCGCGGGCCGCATCACCTCCGGACCGATCCCGTCGCCCGGGATCACCGCGATGTGAAAGCTGTCGTTGGCGCCCATGCCGGCGGGTTGGACCATGCTCGAGGAGTCGGTAGGATGGGTGGAGCGCACGCGAAGGCGCGCGCGATACCCATCGCGCGGCGCGCGTGCGATGGGTATCGCCCGCTACGCGGGCTCAACCCATCCTACACCTTGGGTGGTCGATGGTGGGCGAAATCGCCGCAACGGGTTTCGCGGCCGCCGCCATCCCGAGACGATTTTGCCGACGGTTACGATCTTTCGACCGGTTACGGGGGGCGCGCGGATTGTCCCCATCGCATCGCGGGCGGCCATTGCCTTGCCCGTGCGCCTTGCTAGGTTCGTGCGCATGTGGAGACGCAAACGGCAGATCCTCGCCGAGGCGCGGCCGCTTGAGCCGCAGCCGCCGCAGCGGCTGAAGGAGGCGCTGCGAAGGGCGCGGGTCGAGCAGGCCGAGCGCACCAGCGTGGTCGTCGACCTGCACGACGCCGAGGTCGCCCGCCTCGAGGCACTCGATGAGGCGCTTGATCCGCTGTTTGCGGAGATGCCCTCCGAGGTCGATCTGTTCGATCGCGGGATAAGCCGGGGCGAGACGCCGCGGCTGTGGATCGACGCCGTCGCCCATGTCGCAATGGGCCGCGACAAGCGGCTCTACCGCTTGCTGCAGGACACCCGCTACGGACGCAGGGTGCTGGCCGAGAGCGTCACTGTCGTGGAGATCGTCGATGCGGTGACGAGGTACGTGGCGCAGCGGCTGATCGAGCGCGAGCGCGCGCTCGCCAGCGGGACGCTGCCAGCCGCGCGCGGGCTCAGGGATGCCGTGGGGCGAGGCCGGCGTCGCCCTCGCGCGCTGCGCGCTTTTCTGATCGGCGTCCTCGCCGGCTTCGCCATCCTCATCGCCGCCGTGCTGCTGTTCGGCCCGGGCGGGTAGGGCGGGCAAGATCGCCCGACCTATGGGATGACCCGCATCCTGCATCGGCAGATTGACGCCGCCTATCCGCGCGCGGTGAGCGGGCGCGGCATCCACATCCGCGATGCCCAGGGCTGGCATGTCTCTGGCGTCGAAAGTCCCCCTCACCCGTCGTGCGCAGGTGCGCGCCGGCGACTCCTGCAGATGGACAAAGGTCCGCCGCCGCGAATCACTCCGCGGCTTCCCCGCGCACCCCGTCCCACCAGGGGCAGACGCCCGGCGCGAGCTTGTAGTTGCCCTCGATGACGTTGACCGGCCGGCGCAGGCCGGTTGCGGCTGCCGCGATGCGGATCGCGCGCGCCTCGGCGCGCTGCTCCGGCGTCATCCACAGCCGGTCGTGCCCCCACATGCTCGGGCCCCAGCCGACCTCTTCCGGCTCCCAGCCCTCGACGTCGATGACGCGGCCGCCCCAGCCGTACTCGATCATGAAGCCCGAAGGCGAGTTCGAGTAGAACGAGGTGACCTCGTCGTTGATGTGGCGGCCGAGGGTTACCCCGACGCGGCCTTCCTCGCCGAGCGCAAGGTCGTAGCACTGGCCGACATCGTCGAGGCTCATGAGCTCGACCATCAGATGGTGGGTGGCGTTGCGGCCGGTCTCGATGAAGGCGATCGAGTGGTGGCGCGGATTGGCGTGAAAGAAATAGGCGTTGAACGGGCGCCGCATGTAGTCGGAGAGGCGGAAGCCGAGCAGGTCGCGATAGAACGGCACGACGTCGTCGATGCGCTCGACGTGCAGCACCGCGTGCCCCATGCCGAGCGCCCCGGTGCGGAAGCCGGAGATCGATCGGCCGGGCTTGAACGGCTCGCGCGCGGTCTCGGCGCCGTGGAAGATTTCGACCCGGTTGCCGAGCGGGTCGGCGAGCACCATGAGATCGGCGACCCGCCGCTCGTCGGCGAGCGTGCGCGAGCCGCGCGCTACTTCCACCCCGGCGCGCTCGAGCCGGGCGGCGAGGCGGTCGAGCGCCGCGGCATTCGTCACCTCCCAGCCGAAGAACGCCACGCCCTCGCCGCCGTCCTCGCTGACTGCGAGGCGCTGTCTGCGGTCGTCCATTCGTAGCGCGAGCGTCCGCGCGCTCCTGTCGACGAGCTGCATGCCGAGGAACCGGGTGCCGAAGCTCGTCCAGTCCTCGAGCGATTTTGCGCGGATGCCGACGTAACCGAGACCCTGAATGTCCATGCCCGGTCTCTCCCCGGTTGAGCTTGCATCCGAATATGGGCCGCTCGCATTCCTTTGGCAAACGCGCGTGGGTGGATTCGCTTGAGCGGGTAATTTCGCGCTTACCGAGGGTGCAAGACCGCCCCCGCGGGGCGGACTTGCGGACACAAAGGAGTGCGACGGCGATGCTGCTTTCCATCATGCGCTGTCGGCGGCAACGTCGCCCGCCGAGTGCATCGTGTTCTCCCGGCACAGCATGCGCGGCCCGTCCACCGCGTTACCCTGCGGTGGCCTGCTTCTCACCCCGCCCCTACCAGCACCGGCAGCTCGGCGAGGGTGCTGATCGTGCGGTCGGGCCTGCCCGGCAGCCGCTCGGGGCGCGCGGCGTAGCGGTTGCACCAGACGACCTGCAGGCCGAAGGCGGAGGCGGCGTGTGCGTCCCAGGCGTTCGATGACTGGAAGGCGATCGCGCGCCCGGGACTGCCCAGCCGGTCGACCGCGAGCTGATAGACGTTCGGGTGGGGCTTGTAGACCCCGACCTCCTCGACCGAGAGCACGGCATCGAAGAGCGGCTCGAGGGAGGCGGCGCGCACCGTCGCTTCGAGCATGCGTGGGGAGCCGTTCGAGAGAATCGCGGTCCTGAGGCCGGCTCGCTTGAGCCGGGCCAGGACATCGGGAACCTCGGGGAAGGGATCGAGCGCGAGATAGAGGTTCATCAATCGCTCGCGCAAGCCCGGCCGCTCGAGCGCCAGCGTCTCGAGCGCGAAGTCGAGCGCGTCCCCGGTCACCTGCCAGAAATCGGCGTGGCGGCCCTGCGCTGCGCGCAGCCAGGTGTACTGCAGCTGCTTGTCGCGCCAGAGCGCGGTGAGCGGTTCGATCGCCTTCCCGAGCACGTCGCGGCAGCCGCGCGCGGCCGAGGCAAAATCGAACAGTGTGCCATAGGCGTCGAAGACGCAGGCCTCGACGCCGCTGAGCGGGGCATGGCCCATCGGGGCCTCCTTCGGTGCGTCGGAAAATCGCGAATTTGGAAGGTGCGCAACGGCCCCGTCCAATCCCGCTCCAACCCGATCGGCAGAGGCTATCCCGCGGTCGCCTCGGCGTGGAAATCGCCCGCGAGCGCCTTGCCGATCATCAGACCGGGATAGGCGGCGCGGAAGTCGGACTGGATCGCCGCGAACGGCACGTCGGGGAAGACACCGCGGTCGCGCAGATACTCCATGTGGCGGCGGCCCTCGCGGTCGAACGGGTGAAACAGCGAGTCCCGCCGCCCATCGAAGTCCAGCGGCTTGAGGCCTACGCGGCTGCAGAGGGCGAGATCGAAGGCGGGCGTGGCCTTGACCCATCGCCCCTCCACCTGCAGGTCGGCATATGAATGCCAGATGAAGACGTCCGTCGCAAAATGCGCCCGCAGCCGCGGCGAGGTCAAATGGTTGCGCACATCGGCATAGCCGACCCGCGCCGCAACCCCGATCGCGCGCGCGGCGGCCGCAAGCAGCGCCGACTTGCCGACACAGAAGCCGCGGCGGGCGGCGAGCACGCCGCTCGCGTGGAAATTGGCCGGATCGGAGAAGTCGACATAGGGGTCGTAGGCGATGCCGTCGCGCACCGCGCGGTAGAGCCGCAGCACAGTCTCGAGCTCCCCGCGCAGCCCTGCCGTTGCCGCCCGCGCGAACTCGATGACGGGGGCAGCATCGCTGTCGATGAAGCGGCCAGGGGAGATGAGGTCGGGCAGGCTCATGGAGCGACATGTACCCGATCAACGGCAGGATGGGCAAACCCGCCGGCGCGAATTTTCGTGTCGTGCGTTGCTCGCGCGTCCGTTCTGCGCAACCTGGGCAACGGCGTGCCACGACCTCAGGCCGACGAGCCGGGTTATGACACGGATGCTCAACCCTAGGCGGCGCGCAGGCGCTGGAAGAAGCCATCGATCTGGCCGCGAATGCGGGCGGCTGCCTGGCCGAGATCGTCGGCAATGGCCTTGACCGCGCCCGCGCTCTCCCGCGTGGCGGCGGTGGCCGCCCCGAGCCCGGCCACCACCTCGGCAGCCTCCCGGGTGCGCTCGGCCGCGGCCTCCCCGCTGCGGGCGATCTCCTGGGTCGCCGCCCCCTGCTCGGTCACGGCGGCAGCGATCGTACCGCTGATCTTGCCGATCTCGCGGATGGTGCGCTCGATCGCGCCGATCGCGGCGATCGAGCGCTCGGTCGCATGCTGCATGCCGGCGATCTGGGCGCCGATCTCCTCGGTAGCCTTGCTGGTCTGCCCGGCGAGGGCCTTGACCTCGCTCGCGACCACGGCGAAGCCGCGACCGGCATCGCCGGCCCGCGCGGCCTCGATCGTCGCGTTGAGCGCGAGCAGGTTGGTCTGCTCGGCGATGTCGGTGATGAGGCGCACCACATCGTCGATGCGGCCGGCGGCGTCGCTGAGCTCCTTCACCGCCGCGCTCGTCCCCTCCGCCTCGGTCACGGCTTTGGCGGCGATCGCGTTCGACTGCACCACCTGCCGGTCGATCTCGGCGACCGAGGTCGCCAGCTCATCGGCGGCGGCGGCGATGTCGCGCACATTGGCGGAGGCGTCGGCGGAGGCGGTGGAGGCGGCTTCGGTCCGGCTCGATGCCGAGTCGGCGGCGCCGCCGAGCTTGGAGGAGGCGGCGAGCATGTGCTCGGAGATGCCGCCGAGCTCGGAGAGAAGCGCCTCCACCTCGCTGCCGAAGGCAACTATCTCGGCCGCCATGCTCTCCTGCCGGCGGGTGCGCGATTGTGCCTCCTCGCTGACGGTGCGGCGCAGCTCCTCGTTCCTCCGCATCGCCTCCTGAAAGACGCCGATCGAGCGCGCCAGCGCCCCGATCTCGTCCTGGCGCTCGCGGTGGGGCACGCTCAGATGCGCGCTGCCATCGGCGACGGCGGCGGTGACACGGGTGATGGTGGCGAGCGGCCCCACGACCGTGCGTGCGATCATGATCGCACCGAGCGCCGCGAGCGCTACCGCCAGCGCGGCGACCGCGCTGAGCAGCCAGGCGGTGCGGGCGATGCCCCGGTCGATCTCCGCATAGATCTCCTCCGAGCGCTTCTTGTAGTGCTCCGCCAGCACCTCGAGATCCTTGTTGAGCGCCTTGCGCACGGTGCGGTTGGCGTCGTTGTCGCCCCATTCGCGGCCGGCGGCGGGGCCGATCTCGATCCCGCGGCGAACGAGCTCGCGGCGGAATTCCTGGAACTGCCGGATGCGTTTGTAGAAGGCGCGGAGCAGCCGGGCGTCGTCCGCGGTGACCGATCTCTCCCACTCCCTCACCACCTCGCCGATGCGGTCATTGAAAAAGAGGAGGCCGTCACCGTATTTCCTGGCGGTCGGAATGTCCGAGGACATGTAGATGCCGCGCGATTCCATGACCACCGCATAGATGAGCCCGTTGACCCGCTCGACGTAGAGCGTGCCGGCGAAGGCGGATTCGAATTCCTTGGTCAGTGCCACGTGGCGGCGGGCATTGATGACGGCGGCAGTGGCGAGGAGAGAGGTGACGAGCGCCAGCGCGGCAAAGATGGCGTAGAGTCTCGTCGCAATCATGGTTCTCGGCGGCGTCACGGCGGTCCTCCGGCATCCGGCGCCGTGGGATGCTGCCGGCAATTCTTTAACTTCTCGTTCACGTTTCCGGCCGGCCGCGCAAAGTCGGCAAGCGTGCCGCGAGACACACGCCGCTCTGATTCGCAATGCTCCGCGCGCTTGCCCGCCGCTGCCGGAGAAGGTGGGCAAACCCGTTCGGCCTGACGCGCTCGGCGCAACGTTTCGGGCGGCGATGTTGCCACGCTCCAGCGCAGCGTGGCCGTTACGGGAGATCGATGGGCGCCGTCGGGCGCGCGCCCGGCCAGCGCTCGTGGGTGAGCGGCACGATGAGCCGCACCTCGACCCCCTGGGGAGTGAACGCCTGTTGCACGCGTCCGTTGAGCTGCCGCTCGATCACCATGTTGATGAGTCGGGAGCCGAATCCGGGGCGCCGGCTGCGCCGCGGCGAGGGGCCGCCCTTCTCCTTCCAGTCGAACAGCAGCGTCAGGCCCTGCTGGGTGCGTGCGACCGACCAGCCGAGCTCGATGCGACCGCCGGCCGTGGTCAGGCTGCCGTGCTTGGTGGCGTTGGTAAGGAGCTCGTGCACCGCCATGCTCAGGGCGAAGGTCGCGTCCGGCTCGAGAAACACGTTGGGACCGCCGAGCTCGATGCGGTCGAGAAACGGAGCAAGCAGGGTGGTGAGGAGCTCGTTGAGCGAGGCTGATTTCCACCCGCCCTCGGTGACCAGGCGGTGGGCGTTGGCGAGCGCGAGAACCCGCGCCTCGTACTTGGCGACGAGATCGGCGACGCTGCGCGAGCTCTTGGCAGTCTGCGAGAACAGCGCGAGCAGCTGCGAGAACAGGTTTCCCGAGCGGTGGCGCAGCTCGCGGATCATCAGCTCGTGGCGCTGGTCGAGCTGCTGACGCTGGATGCCGCCGGCAATCACGTTGGCAACCGCCTCGACGAAGGAGACATCGTAATCGTGGTACTTGCGCCGCTTGGCCGAGTGGGCGCCGAGCACGCCATAGGCGCGGCCGTCGCGTCCCGCGATCGGCGTGGTGATCCCGCCGACCAGGCCGTGCGTGTGCAGCAACGGCTGGTCGCTGAACCGGGTCTCCGCGGCCAGGTCTTCGCTGACCACCGGACGGCCGGAGGCGAGCGTGTAGCCGGCCTGGGAGTCGCGGCCGGTGGACACGGTCGCTGTCCCCACCAATCCCTGCTGCCAGCCCATTCCCGCCCGCAGCAGGAGCTCGGCGTCGCCCGGGACAAGCTCGAGGATCTTCACGAACTCGGTGTCGAGCATCTCGCCGACGGTGGCCACCACCTCGTTGAAGAACTTCTGCAGATCTCCCTCGGTCAGCGCGCGCTCGCCGAGCCGCGCCAGCGCCTCCTGCTGGCGCGCCCGGATGCGCACCTCACGGTTGACGCGCAGGCGCTCGGTGATCTCGCGGCACATGCCGAGCATCTGCGCCGGCAGCCCGCCGTCGACGATCACGGTGATGGTCGTTTCGAGCCAACGCTCGTCGAGCCCCGAGGGGGTGGGCAGCCGGTACTCGATCCGCAGCGGCGAGAGCGTCTGCAGGGTCTCGCGCATAGCCCCGAGGAGTCCGGCTCCCCCGCCGGCAGGGATGTCGTCGGGAGCAAGCGAGAAGGTGCCCCACGGACTCCCCTCGCGGTACCCGTGGACATCCTTGAGGTCAGTCGACCAGGAGAGACGATGGGAGCGGAGGTCCCACGACCAGAGTCCCAGCCGGCCGGCATCGAACGCAGCACAGAACGCCTCGAGACTCGGCGAGGGCGGGACCGGGGCCTCGTGCTCCTCGGGGATCGAATGCTCTTGTGCTGCTGCCGGCTTCACATGCACGCCTTCGCGGAAGTGGCCGGGCGATGCGCCTGACCGGCCCGCGCTCACCTGTCGAGGCGCCGCTCAGGCAAAGCGTATGCTGGCGACAACCATGCCGCCAGCACGGCGTGGCGGGGGCGCCAAGATTGCGGGGTCAGGACAGGCAGCGCCCGGCGATTCGAGCCAGTGGCGACTGTCCGATCGCGCTCACCACTGGTTCGCAGCCGTCCAGCAGCCTGGGCGCGATTGCGGGCGGATTCTTGATCTCGGCAGGGCCGTTGACCGCGTTGCGGCTGTTCCCCGGGATGGGCGCGATCCGGTCGCCTTTGAGGGTGCGGTTCACCGACGGCACCTGGTTCTCCGCCGACGTGGCGGCCGTGGTGGAGGAGACCTCGAAACCCACGAGAAACGCCGCCATGGCCAGCGACAGGCCGCAGCAGGCGACGAGATATTGAGACTGACGCCGCATGGGTTGCTCCCACGATCCCTGTGCTCATTAGTCGCATCACCCCCCGGCCAGGTTCATTCGAATGGCGTGGCTGGGCCTTGCCATACGGGCCTCCCGTTGACCCCTAACCGCTTGCCGAGCCGAGAGTTCCACTCTTTTTTCGCGGCGTGACGGGGTGCGCATTTTTGCCGTGGCGCCGGCTTAGTCCGGGGTTCCTTGTTGCTGAGGGAAAAGACCCGTGGATGGCCGATCCGCCCGAGCGCTGCCGGCAAGGCCAGGGCGGTCAAACAGCGGTCGCCCGGCCAACACGGACCCCCGAGCTTCTGCCGCCGCGGATGTGGGTCGCGAAATTTTCCGGAACCAACCAAAGCCGCGCGCATTATCATCACAGCCGGCCGCCCATTTCCCCCTCCCCGTGCTCGGCCGGTTATCTTGGGCGTAGCCGGCGATTGCCGTCGGCTACGCCCCTGCTTTTTGTGAATGGCACGCGGGCGCCGGGTGAGAGAATTCTTCCGCGGCAAATCCCACCCGGGGCGCCAGGGCTTGGCCGCCACAAGGCTGCGCAACGCCGGGTCATGACGCCGCAGATTGTGCGGGTCCTGCGGACTCTATCCCTTCGGGTTTCTATCCTGGCCCGAATATAGTCATCGCCGGCCTTGCTTGTCCGGCGATTCGCTCGCTTTTCCGCGCACGCTGCCGGCTCGCGTGAACCAATGGTCAGGCGTTGACGCGCCGGTCGCGACGCTTGGCGGAGCGCTCGAAAAACAGCGCCTGGCTCGCGACTGCCGACACCGTCGCCGGCTGGAACGGCTTGGCGATCAGGAAGGCGGGCTCCGGCCGCTCCCCGGTGAGGAAACGCTCAGGATAGGCGGTGATGAAGATCACCGGCGCCTGGAACGATCCCAGCAGCTCGTTCACAGCGTCGAGCCCCGAGCTGCCGTCGGCGAGCTGAATGTCGGCGAGGATCAGGCCGGGATTCTGTTTCCGGGTCAGGGCCAGCGCTTCCGCATGGGTGCGCGCCACCCCAAGCACACGGTGACCGAGCCCCTCGACCAGCGTCTCCAGCTCCATGGCGATGAAGGTGTCATCCTCGATGATCAGCACGTCGGTGGCGATCTCGGCGGCAAGCTCGCGGCCGGACTCCTCGACGAGCGCGCGGAGCTTGGTCACGTCGACGTCCAACACACGCGCTGCGTCCACCTCCGAGAAGCCTTCGAGCGCCACCAGCAAGAATGCCTGGCGGGGGAGGGGAGTGATGGCAGCAAGCTTGTGCTCTCCCGGCAGCACGCTTCCCGGCGATACCGTGGCCTCGTTGACCGGGACCGAGTTCCAGATCTTGGTGAAGAGCCGATAGAGCGCCACTCGCGGCCCCCGGGAATCGTCGAGCAAATGGCGGTCTGCAATCAGAGCCTCGAGGGTAGCTGCCACATAGGCGTCGCCAGAAGCTTGATTGCCGGTAAGCGCGCGCGCGTAGCGGCGCAGCAGGGGCAGGTATTGAGCTACCGCTGACTCGGGCACGGAACCCTCCGGTGATGTCCAGCTTGTCAGATTAGCGCCAAGGAAACGGCCGTGGGGCAAAAAAGTTCCAAGAGACTGGAACCGACCTGTTTTCCCTGACGTTATGGCCTAACAGCCTCCGAACCGTGCTCAGGGTGGCTCAGGGGTGGATTGGCGGGCGAGGCAGCACATGAACGACAAGCAAGCGAGAGGGGAAGCGACGAGGACGACCGCTCCTCCCGATTCCACACAAGCGCATAGGTCAACTGCCGTCATGCATACCGACGCCGCCGTAAGGAAAGCCGGACGCCTGAGCCGCGAGGACCAACGCCGGCTGGGCGACATCCTGAAGCGAGTCTATGATGATTTTGTCCAGCAGGGCGTCCCCGATCGATTCCGAACCCTGTTGAACGAGCTCGACGTGCCGAAAGACCCTGGCGAGCGGCCGGGGAGCGGCCTACATGCGCAAGGCCGCGGATCCGAAGATCAGTCGGACCAAGTCGCGGAGACCGGCGACCACGCCGAGAACGGGCTCTATCACAACAAGGGATCTCACCGATGACGATGCGACCATCCGTGCGCGACGCGATGCTCGCAGCGGTCCCCAGCCTGCGCGCGTTTGCGATATCGCTTTGCGGCAATGTCGACCGTGCCGACGATCTCGTGCAGGAAACGTTGCTGCGGGCGATGGCCAACATCGATTCTTTCCAGCCCGGGACGAACATGTCCGCATGGCTGTTCACGATCCTGCGCAATCTGTTTCGGTCGGAATATCGGAAGCGAAGACGCGAGGTCGAAGACGGCGAAGGCGGCTATGCCGAGACCCTCAAATCGCACCCCGAGCAACAGAGCCGCGTCGAGTTCGAGGAATTCCGGGTGGCGCTCGGCAAGCTGCCGGCCGATCAGCGCGAAGCGCTCATCCTCGTTGGCGCCTCGGGCTTCTCCTACGAGGAGGCGGCGGCGATCTGCGATTGCGCGGTCGGCACGATCAAGAGCAGGGTCAATCGGGCGCGCACGCGTCTGTCGGAGCTGCTTTCGATCCATGGCAGCGACGACTTCGGTCCCGACCATACCACGAGGGCAATTCTGTCTGCAGGCGGCCGCAGCTAGCTGCGTTGCGATAGGACGAATTAATCCGTCATGGGTCGGCTTTTTCCGTGGCGGGTCCGGGCATCTCGATTTTCATGAGCACCACAGTTTCGACGCGAGGTGACGTCTTGCGCGGCCGGCCAATTGATGAGGGCGGCGCAGGCCCGTAATCTGTCGCTTGCCCGGCTGCTCCGTCCGTCATTCCCACGACTCCGACCAAGAGCTCGCGATGAAGCAAGAGACCGGCGTCGTCATGCTGCGCGCCGCCTTGGACGACTATCCGCACACGCAACCGCTCAAGCGCGGGGAGGTGACCTCGCCGCGCGTGGGGTTCACGTTCTCCGACATCAAGCCGGCCAACCGGTTCTTCAAGCCGATGGTTCGCGAGCTCAAGTTCGATGTCTGTGAGATGGCGATTGCGACCTATGTGCAGGCCAAGGCCTATGGCAAGCCGCTCGTGCTCCTGCCGGCGACCATGATGGGCCGCTTCCAGCACGGCACGATCCTTTGCAATGCGGCGCGGCAGCTCGGCCCGGCCGATCTGCCCGGCCGGCGCGTGGGCGTACGCGCCTACAGCCAGACCACCGCGGTATGGGTGCGCGGCATCCTGCAAAACGACTATGGTGTCGACGTCGGTCGCCTGCGCTGGGTCACGTTCGAGGACGGTCACGTCGCCGAATACCGCGAGCCGCCGGGGGTCGAGCGGGCCTCGAGCGACAGAAACCTCCTGCAGTTGCTGCGCGAGGGCGAGCTCGATGCGGCCATTTACGGCGCCGACCTGCCTAGCGATCCCGGCCTCAGGAGCGTGATACCGGATCCGGAATCGGCGGCACGCAAGTGGTTCGCGCAGCACCGTGTGGTACCGATCAATCACATGGTGGTGGTGAGCGAGCAGATCGCCAAGTCGAGCCCGGAGGTGGTGCGGGAAGTGTATCGCCTGTTGCGGGAAAGCAAGTGCCTGGCCGGTGCCGCTGCAGCGGGAGCGCGTAAGGACAGCGAGGCGGCGATCGATTTTCTTCCCTTCGGCGTGAGCGCCTGCCGTCCGGCCTTGCAGACCATCATCGGCTACGCGTTGCAGCAAAGCCTCATCCCGCGAAAAATCGCGGTCGAGGAGCTGTTTGACGAGACGACTCGCGAGCTCGATGGATAGGCTCGCGCCGGGCCGGAAGTTCCCTTTTCTCTTCAATGAGATGATTTGGGCGGCAGGGATCGGGGGCGGCTTGAATTTGTTTACCCAAATCGGTGCAAGCTGCGCCGCTCGGACACGGCACGTGCTATCGACAAGTTGATCGACTTGCGGCGCAGACCACGTTTATTCTGCAACAGGGAGTCACGGGGAGTGAAGGATCCAGGCGACTGTTCGGTTGAGGCCTCTGAACAGGTTGGGAGAGTGTCTTGGCGAATTTGATCGGGGCGCACGCCCATGCGGGACCTGACGGTCGACTGCGCGTGCTGAGCTCGGGGCTGGCGTTCGGCGCCGTTGCGGCGCTCCTTGCCGCAACGTTGGGATCGGCCGATGCAGCGCCGAGATACGGATACGGTTACAGCTACTACTTCGGCGATTTCGCGCCGCGGCGAAGCCTCGCGCCGAGACGCCACTCCGGCAGCCCCATGCCGGCGCCCGCTGCTGCGGCCAAAAAGCCCAACCCGGAGAGGGATGGGTTTGCGGGAATACCCAAGGGCGGCGGCGGAGTGCTGCAGATCGGCATCTCCATCGCCAGCCAGCACCTGACGCTGTACCACGACGGGGTGCGCGTGGCGCAGTGGCCGGTATCGACCGGCATGCCCGGGCACCTGACGCCCACGGGCGTCTTCAGCATCATCGAGAAGGACCGCTATCACCACTCGAACCTCTACGGCAGTGCGCCGATGTACTACATGCAGCGCATTACCTGGTCGGGCGTGGCCCTGCATGAGGGGGTGCTGCCGGGCGCTCCCGCCTCACACGGCTGCATCCGCATGCCGCACGAGTATGCCGCCCGGCTGTGGCCCTCGACCAGGCTCGGCGTGCGGGTGATCGTCGCTCGCAACGAGGTGGCGCCGGTCGAGTTCTCACATCCCGCCTTGTTCTCGCCCAAACCCAAGCCGGATGGCTCCCATGTCGCGATGGAGCCCGCCACCGACCACGTCGACGCGCCGCGGATCGTGCTGGCCCAGGCCGCCCTGCAATCGGCTACCGATGCGGCGCCGTCGGCAATGCCCGCGCCGCCGGCCGTCGGGCCGGCACCGGAAGAGCGGGAGGAAGCTGCCGCATCGGGGTTTGATCCGTCGCTCGTCGGGGAAGGGGCGAGGGCCGCCCAAGCGCCTGCCGCATTCTCGCAGTCAGCAACGAGCAATGAGCCGGCCCCCTCGACCGGGGCGGTCGGACCGACAGCGGGCGTGGAGCTTCTGCGCCGATCACTCGACGTGCCGGCGACCGCGGAGGGGTCGACGCCGACCGAGGCCGTCCCGGCCGCTTCCCCGACCGCGACGGCGGTGCAGGACGACGGCGAGCCGGCAAAGCCCGAGCCTACGCTCGATCCGCTCAAGCCCGCCTTGCCCGGCAGACCGAAGCTGGCCGATCAGCCGGCGAAGCGAAGCGGTCAAGTGGCGGTTTTCGTGAGCCGCAAGGAGAAGAAGATCTTCGTGCGGCAGGGCTTCATCCCGCTGTTCGAGATGCCGATCGCGATCGACCACCCGGAGCAGCCGCTCGGCACCCACGTCTTCACCGCGATGACTTTCACCGACAACGGTGCCGGCATGCAATGGAATCTGGTCACGGTCGCCGACGACCCGCACTACGTGCCGGAGCCGAGACACGCCAGAAGGAGATCCCAGGAGGCTTCGCCGCGGCCGGTGGCGACCAAGCCGCCATCGAGCGCGGCTGAGGCGCTCAGCCGCATCCAGATCCCGCCGGAAGCCGTCGACCGGATCAGCGAGATTCTGGTGCCGGGCTCCTCGCTGGTGGTGTCGGATGAAGGGCTCGGGCGGGAAACCGGTCGCATGACCGAATTCATCGTCCTCACCCACTAGGCGGCTTCCAGCTATATTGCTCGACGTCATGCGGGCACAAGCGCGTTGCGGACGCGGTTGAACGCGCTGGTGTCCCGCGCACCCACGCCTTGGCCCGGTCATGAAAGGGAAGGGAAATGAGCTCCCGGCCCGCCTTCTTGCTCGAGGGCTTCACCCGCGTCGAAATTCAGGCCAGCGGCGCCCGCATCGTGACCGTGCACGGCGGAACGGGGCCGCCGCTGCTGCTGATGCACGGCAATCCGTTCACGCATTTGTCGTGGCACAAGCTCGCGCCGCGGCTGGCGCGGGAATTCACCGTGGTCGCCACGGACTTGCGCGGCTACGGCGATTCGGAGAAGCCGCCGGGCGGCGAGGATCACAGCGCCTATTCGTTCCGTGCCATGGCGCAGGACCAGGTCGAGGTGATGGCCGCGCTCGGATTTGCGCAGTTCTATGCAGCGGGCCATGACCGCGGCGCCCGGGTGCTGCACCGCATGTGCCTCGATCACCCGGAAAGAGTGGCCCGCGCAGCTATCCTCGACGTCATCCCCCAGCATCACTTGTTCACCCACACGACGCGGGAATGGGCACGGGCTTCGTATCACTGGTTCTTCATGATCCAGCCATACGACCTGCCGGAGCGGCTGATGGGAGCGGACCCCGACTATTTCATCCGCAGCAAGCTTGCCAAGACCGCGCAGGGGCTGAGCTTCTTCGGCAAGGAAGCGCTCGCCGAGTACATCCGCTGCTTTCGTGATCCGGCAACCATCCACGCCATGTGCGAGGACTACCGCGCCACCTACGGCGTGGATTTCGAGATGGACAAGGTCGATTTCACCACAGGCCGGCGCATCGCCTGCCCGCTCCTGATCCTGTGGGGCTCCAACGGCGCGGTTGGCCGCAATCACTTGCCCGCGGAAATCTGGCCCGCCTATGCGAGCGACATCCGCGCCGCCAAGGCACTGCCGTGCGGGCACTACCTCTCCGAAGAAGCACCGGAAGAGACCTATGCCGAGCTGCGGGCGTTCTTTGCCGCGGGCGAGCTGGGCTGACGCGCCTCCGGGCAAAGGCGCGGGATTGCTCGGCGCACCAGGATTCGCCCAAGCGCGCCTGCCGCTTCATGCTTCAAGAGACAGGATGCGCAGGAGGGGCGGTGAGAAAGTTGCGCACCGCGTACCAGAGGAGGTGCCGGTTGATGCTGTAGACGAGGCTGTGCGCCGTGTACGGCAGTATGACGAACTGGCGATCTCCGTTAGGCAGCTGCCGGTAGAACTCGAGCAGATCCTCGTTGCTCGAATTGCCGTCGTGGACTCCGCGGACCATCAGCACTGGGCAGAGGACTCTTTTCGGATCGACCAGCGGCAGGTTCACTGCCATGTCGACATAGGTTCCGGTCGGCACCTCCTCGCCGAACTTCAGCTCCTGGGCGATGATCGCTTCCGCCACTGCGGGATCGTAGCCGGCCGGGTAGCCGTCGCGGGTGAAGATCGAGCGGATCATGGCGGCGTCGCGGCGCCGGCGATTGCTCGCGCGCAGCTCGGCGATCCGCGAAGTCCGTCGGGCGATCTCGGGTGCGCCGGTGCCCTTGTAGGTGAAGGCGACCAGCACCAGGCGCTCCAGCCGCTCCGGCTCGAGCTGGGCGTAGGCGCCGGCGCGGATCGCACCGGACGAGGTGCCGAACATGCTCATTTTGGCTTGCCCGGTCTCCCGCATCACCACCGGCACCGCCGCCTTCAGATCCTCGACGCTGCTCGCGACGTCGGAGCTGTTCCCGGAGCTGCCGGAGTATCCGTAGCCGTCGTGGTCCATCGTCCAGACGTCAAACCCGTAGCGCGCGAACACGTTCATGAGCGAATATTCGCCCTTGCCGGGCACGGCGAGGTCGTAGCTGGAGCGCGCCGAGTTCGAGGAGCCGTGCACCAGGAACAGAATGGGCAGCGGCTCGACGCCGGCAGTCGGCGCCCCGATGCGCTTGCGCCATAGATTGAGCCTGACCGCGCCTTTCGTCGCCCAGTGCTCGGCGCTCCAGATCGGACCGTCCGCGCCATGCGAAGTCTGTGCCCGCCCCGGAGCCAAACCGGACAGGAGACCGGTGCCGAGGCCGACCCCCGCTCCCTTGAGCACTGAGCGGCGCGCAAGCGCTCCTTCGGACTGCAGTGAACGTCGCGACATGGCTCGACTCCGATCTCGGCCGGAGCGCAGCCGCGCAACATGTCCCCCGCCGCGTCGAGGCTCCGCCGCAATGAAGCCAGTCTACCACAGCCCGTGAGACGCGCAGAGGCGCCCGGTCAGGGAGAAAGCTCGGACCGCCGGGGCCTCGCCCCATCCCAGCGATTTTGCTAGTGCTCGCCAATGGAAGGATCGAAATTTGCGCGCGGCAAAGGGCGTCCGCTGCCCGGCCGGGCATTGCGGGTCGCCGTCTCCGATCACGATATGCGGCTGGCGCCGGCCCAGGCGCGCGAGCCCGTGTCGGACGGCTCCAGGACAGCTGTGCCTGTGACGGATTGAGCGATGGAGCCGAAAGCGGATCGTAGCCACGGAGTGCTCGCTGCCCTGCATCGGGCGGCGGTCTTCTGTGACAAGCGGATCGGCTGGAATCGCATCGGCTTCGTGCTCAGCGTCACGATCCTCGCCGTGGCGGCGGTGGCGCTCTATCGCATCCTGCGGACCATCGACGGGGGTGAGGTCATTGCGGCCCTGGCATCCACGAACTGGCGGCATTTCACGCTGGCCGCCTTGTTCGTGGCCGGCGGCTACTTCACGCTCACATTCTACGACTTGTTCGCGCTGCGAACGATTGCGCGCGGCGAGGTGCCGTACTGGGCGGCGGCGCTGACCGGCTTCACCAGTTATTCGGTAGGGCACAACGTCGGAGCGAGCGTATTCACCGGAGGTGCGGTTCGCTATCGCATCTACTCCGCCTGGGGCCTCAGCGCCATCGAAGTGACCAAGATCTGCTTTCTGGCCGGCCTCACCTTCTGGCTGGGCAATGCGACCGTGCTCGGCCTCGGCATCGCCTACGTGCCGTCCGCGGCCACCGCGATCGATCAATTGCCGGCATGGTTGAACCGGGGCGGCGCCGTCCTGATCCTAGCGGTGCTCGCGCTTTACGTGATCTGGGTGTGGCAGCATCCGCGCGTGGTCGGTCGCGAGGATTGGCGGGTTACCTTACCGTCCGGGCCGCTTACCTTGCTCCAGATCGCGATCGGCATGGTCGATCTCGGCTTCTGCGCGCTGGCGATGTACATGCTGATGCCGCAGGAGCCCAATATCGGGTTCGTCAGCCTGGCGGTGATCTTCGTCTCCGCGACCCTTCTCGGCTTCGCCAGCCACGCGCCGGGTGGCATCGGCGTTTTCGACACCGCCATGCTCGTTGCGCTGTGGCAGTTCGACAAGGAGGAGTTGCTCGCCGGGTTGTTGCTGTTCCGGCTGCTTTACTACATCGTGCCGTTCGCGGTTTCCCTGTTCATCCTCGGAGGACGCGAGCTGGTTCTGGCGCTGCGCGGAACCCCACAGCCGGCGCTTCCGCATCTTCCCTCGCTGGCGCCGACCGAGGTCACAACCCCGCAGTCCGAGCAGGAAATGGGCTGATTCCGCGTCCGATCGCCCGCTAAAACGGGTTAGCGCGGGTCGACAGGGCTAACGGACAGGGTGACGGCGGTCGGGGGAACCGAAGCGCGTGCAGGCACTGCCGCAACCACCAGTGGCCGCTGGCCTCCTCCGGAGGATGATGGTGCACTGCCGAGCCTGGCAGGCGACTGCTCAGCCGGGTGCTCGAAACGGGCGACGAGCGCGGCAAGACGCTCGGGCACCGGTTCGGCAACCGCAGCGTATTCGGCCCGCAACCGCCGGCCAATGGCCAGCAGCCACGCTCTTCGGTCTTCCGGTGTCAAGCCGCTGCGGTGCGCCACGGCGAATCCTCGTATTCGGTGCCTCCCGGGGCAGCATGAACAACCATTAATTCGCCTCGGGGTTCCGAGCCTTGGGCGAAAAAGAGCCCAAGGCCCGCCCGCCTGCCAGGTTTTCAGCTTTGGAGCCATGCGCGATTGTTCCGCGCGCGGAACGACCGTAAGGTTTCGGTCTTGCATGGTTGGAACGCATAAGGGCGAGAGCGGCCGTTCCCGCCCATGGTTGGAGGCGCTCGAACGGCGGCGCCTGCTGCTGACAGCAGCCGCGCTCGTATTTTTCGGCCTATGGGCCGTCCGCGCGCTCGCAGCCCCGGCAGCACTGACTGGTTTTGCGCTGATCGCAGTCGTCGCGTTGGCCGAAGCCGCAACCGCGGTCGCGAGACAGCCCCTATTGCTGCGCGATGAGCAGCCGTCATCGCGCGGAGCCCAACCTGCGATACAAACCGTGCTGGCCGGCCTCCCGGATCCCGTCGTTGCGCTCGACTCGGCGGATAAGGTGGTTGCCCTCAATGTGGGTGCCAGCACTCTGGCGCCGATCCTGCGGCATGGCGAGCCGGTCTCGCGCGGATTGCGGGTTCCGGAAGTGTTGGAGGCGATCCGTCGCGCTCGAGCGAGCGGGAAGGCGGAGCGGGCGCAATTCATGGCCCGGGTGCCGGTCGACCGCTGGTATGAGGTCACGGCGACTCCGGTAGGGGGCGCGGCAAACGGTGCAAGCGCCGATCTGCTGCTGCTCATCTTTCACGACCTCACCACGCTGCGGCGGGTGGAGGAGGTGCGCGCCGACTTCGTGGCCAATGCCAGTCACGAGCTGCGGACGCCGCTTGCAGCTCTTTCCGGGTTCATCGACACCCTGCGCGGTCCGGCGCGTGAGGACGCGGAGGCGCGCGATCGGTTCCTCGCCATCATGCAGCTCCAGGCCAGCCGCATGGCGCGCCTGATCGAGGATCTGCTGTCGTTGTCGCGTATCGAGCTTAAGGCGCACTTGCGTCCCGACCAACGGGTCGATCTCGCAACGATCGTCCGCCAAGTCGCCGATGCGCTGCAGACCTTGGCACGCGAGCGGCAGGTCGAGGTCACGACTACTGCGGCGGCGGGCGGGCTTTGGGTGCTGGGAGACCGCGACGAATTGATCAGAGTGCTCGAGAATCTCGTGGAGAACGCATTGAAATATGCCGCCTCCGGCAAGCGGGTCGACATCGAGCTCTCGGCTGGTGCAGGCCCCGCCGGCCAGCAGGAAGCGCGCGTTGCGGTGCGCGATCACGGCCCCGGGATCTCGCCCGAGCACCTGCCGCGGCTTACCGAGCGGTTCTATCGGGTCGACGTCGCCGAAAGCCGCGCCCAAGGCGGCACCGGCCTGGGGCTCGCTATCGTCAAGCACATCCTCAGCCGCCATGGCGGTCGGCTCACAATCGAGAGCGTAAGAGGGCAAGGCGCAACCTTCACCGTCCATCTTCCGCTGGCCGGCGCCGCGGTCGACAAGAAATGAGCAAGGTTGCGGAGGACGTCATCCAGCTGTCACAGGCGGACGATAGAGGCAGACCCGGACGGCCGGTATTTTCGCCGCTGCAGCGGAAGATAGCTTGAAAAATTCGTGCACTATGCCGGCAGCGAGTATCGTCATCGTCGTCATCACGTCCAGCCCTGAACCGCATGCCAGCCAGGAACGGACAGATGGCGTTGCCCGAGCACACCGCCAAGGCTTTCGACCTCGATCTGCAGGAGCTCACCCGCATGATCGCGGAGATGGGGGGGCTTGCCGAGAAGCAGGTAGCCGATTCGATCGACGCGCTGGAGCGGCGCGATACGACTCTCGCGCAGCAGATCGTCGCCGCCGATCCCGCTATCGACGCGCTGCAGCGCGCGATCGAGGAGAAGACCGTGCTCACGATCGCCCGCCGGCAGCCGATGGCCGTCGATCTGCGCGAGGTCGTCGGCGCCTTGCGTGTCGCCAACGACCTCGAGCGGATCGGCGATCTCGCCAAGAACAATGCCAGGCGCATTCTGGCGCTCGATGCCGAGCTTCATCCGGGCAACCTGATCCGCGGCCTCGAGCATATGGGGTCGCTGGTGCTCGAGCAGCTCAAGGAGGTGCTCGACAGCTTTGCAACCCACGATCTTGCGAAAGCCTTGGTGGTGTGGAACGGCGACGAAGCCGTCGACGCCGTGTGCACCTCGCTGTTTCGCGAGTTGCTGACATACATGATGGAGGACGCCCGCAACATCACGTTCTGCATGCATCTCATGTTCTGCGCCAAGAACATCGAGCGCATGGGCGATCACGCTACCAACATCGCCGAGACGATCTACTACATGAGCGAGGGCCGTCCCATCACCGACCAGCGACCGAAGGGGGACACCACCAGCTTCGCCACGCCCGCTGCGAAGACCTGACCGGGAGTTCCAGGCAATGAAGGCCCGCATTCTGATCGTCGAGGACGAGGAGGCGCTGGGATTGCTGCTGCGCTACAACCTCGAGGCGGAAGGCTACGAGATCGAGATCGTGGAACGGGGCGATGAGGCGGATCTGCTGCTCAAGGAGGGCACTCCTGATCTTGTCATCCTCGATTGGATGCTGCCCGGCCTCTCCGGGATCGAGCTCTGCCGGCGGTTGCGCGCGCGTGCCGAGACGAGACAGCTGCCGATAATAGTGCTGACGGCACGCGGCGAGGAGAGCGAGCGCGTTCGCGGGCTTACGACGGGTGCCGACGACTATATCGTCAAGCCGTTCTCGGTTCCGGAGCTGATTGCGCGCGTGCGTGCCCTGCTGCGGCGTGCCCTGCCGGAGCGAATGGCCGAGGTGCTGAGGTTCGGCGAGCTCGAGGTCGATCTCGAGAAGAAGCGCGTCTCCCGTAACGGCCGCGCCGTGGAGCTCGGGCCCACGGAATACCGATTGCTCGAATTTCTCATGCGGCGGCCGGGGCGCGTATTCTCGCGCGGCCAGCTCCTCGACGGCGTCTGGGGAAGTGAGATCTACATCGACGAGCGTACCGTCGATGTGCACGTGGGTCGCCTGCGCAAGGCGCTCAACCGTGGTCACGACACTGATCCGATCCGGACCGTGCGCGGAATGGGCTATGCGCTCGACGATCGTTTCAAGGCGCCGTAGCTATTAGCCGCAGGGTGAGCGAGCTACGAACCATCCTGCGGAACGCGGCCTTGCCAACCCAGCGCCTTCAGTCAGCCTCGCAACGGGCGCCGGTCACGGCGCAGGCTGGGCGGCTGATAGGCGAGACGAGAATGGTAGGCGCAATAGGGCAGGCTGGTCACGGTCTGCCCGCCGCAGAAGAAGAATTCGGCGCTGCCGGGGTCGCCGATCGGCCAGCGACAGGTGTCCTCATTGAGCTCGAGCAAGGAGCGCCGCTGGCCAAGCGGGATGACGTTGTCGACGAGGTCAGGTTCGGGCTCGATCTCCAGCTGGTACACCTGGGCCAGTGCGGTATTGCCCCGAATCGAGCCGTGGGAGACCCGCAGCATTTGCGCGGGCTGTCGGGCCTTGCGCGGACGCGCCGTCGCCGCGGATGGGGACTTGGCGCGGCCGGACAGTCCGAGCCGGTGCACCTTGCCGATCACCGCGTTGCGCGTTACGCCGCCAAGCTCGGTGGCAATTCGACTGGCCGACAATCCTTCGGCCCACAGCCTTTTCAACGTCTCGACACGTTCGTCAGTCCAGGTCATGCCCCAAATTCCTCGGTCGTCGCCGTGCAGCGGCAAGCTCCGAGCCGAATCCGGCCACTGGCCTGACCAGCTATCGCTTGGCCACGCGCATACTCCCGCTACGATTTACGCTAACGACCGTCCGCCGCACGAAATGTCGTATCTGCTGATGGAAAAGCTACAATATGGCGAGAGTCAGGCGCAAGAGTCGGACCGGCATGCGTCCACATCTTCCCGCTCTGCCGAGGACGACATCCACATCTATCTGCATGTTGCCGCGGAGCGGCGCGTGCAAGCGGCGGCCCTCCATGCGGCAAGTCGCATGTGCAAGGGCACGCGACTTGGCTCTGACCGTATAATGGCGCCGGAGCACGATTGATGGTTCATTGTCGGGAAGGCGACAGTGGCAGCCACACGACCCGCCATCGAGACCGTGCCGAGGAGACTGTGACACATGCGCGTAGCAATGATCGGCACCGGCTATGTCGGCCTGGTCTCCGGCGCCTGTATCGCCGATTTCGGCCATCAGGTGGCATGCGTCGATAACGACGCCGAGAAGATTTCTGCGCTCAAGCAAGGCGAGATTCCAATCTTCGAGCCCGGGCTGAACGAGATCGTCCGCGCCAATGTTGCCCAGGGACGCCTCGCCTTCACCACGGCGTTTGCCGAGGTCGTGCGCCAATCCGACGCCGTCTTCATCGCTGTCGGCACCCCGTCCCGGCGCGGCGACGGCCATGCCGATCTGAGTTACGTCTATCAGGCTGCCCGCGACATCGCCGCAGCCCTCGCGGGCTTCACCGTGGTCATCACCAAATCGACGGTGCCGGTCGGCACCGGAGACGAGATCGAGCGCATCATTCGCGAGATCCGGCCCGAGGCCGATTTTGCCGTCGTATCGAATCCTGAATTCCTGCGCGAAGGCGCTGCCATTCGCGATTTCAAGCATCCCGATCGTATCGTCGTCGGCATCGAGGACGAACGTTGCCGCAGCGTGGTGGCGGAGATATACCGGCCGCTCTATCTCAATCAGGCGCCTATCCTCTACACCGGCCGCAGGACCGCGGAACTGATCAAATATGCGGCCAATGCGTTTCTGGCGACCAAGATCACGTTCATCAACGAGATCGCCGACCTTTGTGAACGCGTCGGTGCCGACGTGCAGGAGGTCGCCCGCGGTATCGGGCTCGACAATCGAATCGGATCGAAGTTCCTGCACGCCGGCCCGGGCTTCGGCGGCTCCTGCTTTCCGAAGGACCTGCGTGCGCTGATCAAGACGGCGCGCGACCACGACGTGCCGATGCGGATCCTCGAAGCGGTCGAGATCGTCAACGATGCGCGCAAGCGGGCGATGGCGCGCAAGGTCTCATCCGCCTTCGCCGGCGTGCTGCGCGGCAAGACAGTCGCGGTGCTGGGCCTGACCTTCAAGCCCAACACCGACGACATGCGCGAGGCGCCGTCGATCCCGCTGATCACCGCGCTGCAGGACATGGGCGCGCGGGTGCGCGTCTACGATCCGGTTGGAATGGAGCAGGCCAGGCCGGTGCTGGCGGAGGTGACCTACTGCGAGGGCGCCTACCAATGCGTGGAAGAGGCGGATGCGGTCGTGATAGTCACGGAATGGGAGCAGTTCCGCGCCCTGGATCTGCGGCGGATGCGAGATCTCATGGCCTGTCCGGTCATGATCGACCTGCGCAACATCTACCGTGCCGAGGAGATGAAGCGGCACGGATTCGCCTACATTTGCGTGGGTCGGGCGCCGACCCACCCGCTGGTGACGCTTCCGCCGCTCTCTTCCTCGCGCGCCGAGGAGACACGGCAAGGGGCGGCAAACCGAGTGGATGCGCCGCCGTCGGCTTGATCACTCGGCAATGAAGCGGACACTTATGGCGCGGGCGCCGCTCGCTGAGGGCTGCGGCAGGAGGCGGTGGTGGACTTCGGCGTTCAGCTTGCTACGTCTTCGCATTCCTGGAAGGTCGTGAAGCGGGCAGAGGAATTGGGGTTCACCCACGCCTGGTTCTATGACACCCAGCTGTTGAATGCAGATCTGTTCGTGGCCATGGCGGCGGCGGCCGTGCAGACCTCGCGCATCAAGCTGGGCACCGGAGTGCTGATCCCGTCCAACCGCATCGCTCCGGTCACGGCGAGCGCGCTGGCATCTCTCAATGCGCTCGCCCCCGGCCGGATCGAGTTCGGGGCGGGAACGGGCTTTACCGCGAGACGAACCATGGGACTTCGCGCGCTGACGCTTGCGCGCCTGGAGGAATATATCCGGGTGGTGCAGGCGCTCCTCGCGGGGGAGACGGTCGAGTGCTCGGTGGAAGGAAAAAGCCGAAAAATCCGTTTTCTCAATCCCGAGCTCAATCTGATCAACCTGTCGGATCCGATTCCCTTGCATATTTCTGCGTTCGGTCCCCGCGGTCGCGAGCTGGTGGCAAGGCTTGGCGCCCGCTGGATGACGGCAATGCGCGCGGCGGAGCCGGCGAATGCGGCGCTTGCGCAGATGCAGAAGGCCTGGCGGGAGGCCGGCCGCGATCCCGAGACCCTGTATGCGACCGCTTTCGGCGGCGGCTGCGTGCTGGCGGAGGGAGAGCCCGCCGACAGCCTGCGCGCCAAGGCGCAGGCCGGTCCTGCCGCGGCAATCGTGTTTCACAACAATGCCGAAGAGCAAGAGCTCGGCTCGATCGGCTTTCCGACGCCGCCGCAGCTCGCCGCGAAATTCAACGCCTACCGGGAGCTCTACCGCAACTACCAGCCGGCCGACGCCCGTTACCTGTCAAATCACCGCGGGCATCTGATGTTCCTGCGGCCGGAGGAGCAGGACCTCATCAGCGCCGACGTGATCCGGGCGTTCACCTTCACCGGCACCCGTGCCGAGCTCCTGAGCGGCTTGCGGGCCATGAAGGCGGCCGGCTACCGGCAGTTCGGAATGCATATCCGCACCGGTCACGAGATGGCGATGTTGCAGGACTGGGCCGAGGTGATCGCCCGTGTGTGAGTCCGTGCCTACTTGACCAGGCGATTGGTGTAGTCGACGAGAAAGGCCCTGAACTCGGGCTTGACCTTTCCCAGCCCGGCAATGATTTCCTGGCCGTCGTGCCCGCCGACGAGAATCGGCTCGGTCTTGACCACATTGCTGTAATCGCGGACGAATTGCGGGTCCTTCCAGAGATCTACGAAAGCGGCTCGCATCAGCTCGGCCACCTCGTTCGGCGTCTTCGGCGGCATCACGGCGGTCCGGAACATCGCCACCAGCGGATCGCTCGAGGTGCGCAGCACGTCATAGAGAGGCCCGGAAGGCCGCTTTCCACCGTTAACCGTGGCATAGAATTCCTCGAAGGTCGGCAGGTCGAGGAGCGCGCGGCTGCGCGGATAGCTGCCGTCCTTGGCGCGCGGCGCGATCTGCCAGAGGGGAATGACCATGTCGCCCATCGTCGGCTCGACCGAGCCATACCAGCCCGGCAGCGAAGTGTTGGCCAATTGCCCGATGTTCTGCAGGATCGCCGTCTCGACATCCTTGAGACCGCGATAGGCGGGCACTGCCTGGTATTTGATGCCCAGCAGATCGAGGGCGAGCGCCTGGTTGATGGTGTTGCTGTTCTGCAGGTTGAGCGAGAGGGCCTTGAAATCCTTCGCCTTCATGAGGTCGGTCGCAACCTTGATTCCGGGCGGCGTGTCCCGGCGCATGTACACGACGAGGGGATTTTCCACTCCGGCGATGAAGACGAAATCCGAGTAGCTCGTCCGCAGCGCCGGATTCCCCACGAATTGGGCTATGAGGTCCAGCGTGAAGAATCCCATCGTCTCGCCGTTGGGCGGCGCCTCGCCGAGCGCGTTGCTGCCGATGATGCCGCCGGCGCCGCCCACGTTCTTGATCACGATCGTCGGATTGCCGGGGATGTGCGCCGGCAGATGTTGGGCGACGATGCGCCCTTCGATATCGGTCGGCCCGCCCGCGGGGTAGTTGACGATCATTGTGATCGTCTTGCCCTTGTAGAGCTGGGCGCCCGCGCCGTCCGTCCAGGCGGCAAGCACGAGAAGGGCCGCGGCGGCCAGCATGCGTAGTTTCATCAATGCGTGCTCCTGTTGCAGCCCGCGGCCGTCATTGGGTGGCGCGCGATTTCGCTACCTGCCCGCCGGCTTGGCTCCGAGCTGGAACGGCTCGAAGGTTGGCTTGTAGGATTTCTCATCCAGGAACTGCCGCAAGCCGGTATTGTACGAATCTTCGTTGTCCGCGGCCCTGATCGCCTTGCCCTTCTCGGCGAGGTAATCATAGGCCTGCGGCACGTCCATCGTTCGCACGTGGCGAATCGCCTGCTTGGTGGCGCGCAGCACCGCCGGGCTCTTCTTCATCAGCTTGCCTGCCAGCTCGACGGTGGCAGCCTCGAGCTTCTCCAGCGGGACGGCGAAATTGACCATGCCGATCCGCGCGGCTTCGCTGCCGTCGAACGGCTCCCCCAAGCAGGCATAGTAGAGCGCGTGCCGCGGAAGCACCATGTCGGCTACCGCCTTGGAGACGAGTGCCCCGGGCAAGATGCCCCAGTTCACCTCGGAAAGCGAGAAGGTCGCGTTCTCGGCCGCGATCGCGAAGTCACAGGCCAGCAGCTGCATGAAGGCGCCGCCGACGCAATAGCCGTGGACCATGGCGATGGTGGGCTTGTCATATCCATAGAGCCGCTCCCAACGCCAGCGGTTGGCGGCGGCTTGTGCCTTCTTGCGCTCGGCCGGATTGCGCTCGAGCTCGCGGAAGAACATCTTGAGATCCTGTCCGGCGCTGAAGTTGCCGCCCTGGCCCGTGACCACCACGACCTTGACATCGTCGTCGACCTCGAGCCGCGCCAGCGCATCATCCATCTCGTAATGCAATGCCGGCGACATGGCGTTGCGTTTCTCCGGCCGATTGAGCGCCGCCCAGGCGATGCCGTCGCGAACGGCGACCTTGATGTAGTCGTAGCGGTACTCGGTCATGCGCTTCTCCTCCGCTTGATGCTCGAGTGGCTTTGTCACCGCCATGCTCGCCCTTGCACTTGTCCCGACGGCCCCGCGTCGGGATCGGAATGGATGGCCACAAGGACGGCAAGAACGGTGGTTCTCCGCGTGGCGCGGGATATCTTCACGATCGGCCTGCCACCAGGCGAAAGGTTTCCCATTCGGTCGGCGCCTCTCTCAAGATCGACATCCAGCCGGCCGTCTCGCGGCGCGGCTCGATGCGGCGCCCGGCATAGGCGAACTCGGCCGAGCTTGCGGCGAAAGGATAGGGCGAGAGCTCGTAGGTGTCGGGGCCGCACGGCCGAACCGTCACTGTGACGTCTTCCCCCGCGTTGCGGGGCACGTGCGCAAAAGTCTGCTCGGCGCGCGCGTCCGGATGGATGCGATTGAAGTAGAGCGCGAGCAGGTCGAAGAATTGCAGCTGCTTGTAGTTCTGGAACAGATGGCGCTGGTCGAGCCAGGCCGCCGCCTGGGGGTCGCGCGCGAGCTCGGCCCTGAGCCGCTCCTGCCGGCTGATCTCGCCGGCGAGCATCCAGTCCGCAAGCGCCCGGTCCGGTGCCGGAATGAGCTTGATCAGCACCATGTCGGAGAGCCCGTAGCGGCCGTTGTAGAGGCCCCAGCTGTGCATGCTCGATATGAGCCCGCAATAGGGATGCTGGCGCTCGTTGAAGTCGGGCGATCGCGAGCTGGTCACGGTGATGTGCTCGGCCGGCGTCTCGACAAGGTTGTAGGGCAGGCCGGTCTTCCCGTCGGTGGCCGGGTCTCGATCGAATTCGGCCCAGCCCGCATCATGATGCGAGACGACATGGAACATCAGGTCGCTGGGCGAGACCGGCTCGAAACGCTCGTTGCCGAAGGCGCGGGCGAGCTGTCCCGAGAGCGCCGTGTGCTCGTGCATCATGACGGCCAGGCGCGGCCGACCAGCGGGTGCCGTCTGAACGATCATGGGGCAATCCCTCCACCCCTCCGCGATGACCACGTTGAAGGCTAGCACGGCACGGCGGAGGCCGCAGGCCGGCTCGGCAGGTGCGAGCTGCTCGAGATCGAAGGCTTCCTGCGAGGAGCAGCCGTGCAAGTCAGTTGACTTGGACGGGTGCCTCTCGAAGGATGAGGTCGGCCGGATGCGATCCGGGATCCGGGACGGCGTCGTGGCCGGCGACGGATGGCGGCGCCGCTGCCGAGGTTGGGATGCTGCGGTCGGCGCTCCGATGCTTCCGAGCAACGAGGCCTGCCGGCAAGGGACCGGCAAGGGGTGGGAAGGAAGGTCCACATGACCACTGAGCTCTCGGCAGGCGGGTACCGGTTCATCCCGAGCGTGTTCCAATATTCGGCGGGAGTGGCGGCGGCGCCGGGGTATGAAATCCAGCGGGTTCGCTTCCGGAATCCCGTGCCGCTCACTCAAGGCTTCGCACGCATAGAACGATTCATCACCGCGACCGCCCGCCCGCTCACAGCCTTCTGCGCCTGCGAATTGCGCTCGCCGGGCCAGTTCACCGAGCAGTGCTTTCGCGCCTTCAACGAAGGCTACGTCACGACGCTGCAGCGATGGGGGCTGTTCGACGGCAAGGTCAATCCGGTGGCGCGCAGCAATGTCTGCCCGGAAATCGATCCTCCGGCGGAGCCGGCGTTCCACGCCTTCTCTTTCACGGTGGCGATGGCCAATGCGGCGCCGAGCTTCGTGATCGCCGGCGGCGCCGAGGCGAGGGAAGGGGGCGCAAGCTACAGCGAGCGCATCATCCGGCGCGGTGAGACCGGCGCGGACGCCATGCGCGAGAAAGCGCGTCACGTGCTCGGCGAGATGGAGCGCCGTCTCGCCGCGCTGGGCTTCCGCTGGGCCGACACCACCGCGACCCAGGTCTACACGGTGCATGACCTCTATCCGTTCCTCGCCGACGAGATCGTCCGGCGCGGCGCCGCGCGCGCAGGCCTCACCTGGCACTATGCGCGTCCGCCGGTGCGCGAGCTCGAATACGAGATGGATTGTCGTGCCGTCAGTCGCGAGCTCGTTGTATAGACCTCGATGAGGTGGCGCAGATCGGCGCGGCAGCGGCAACATTCCACCGGCTTTGAGGGCTCGTCGTTGCAGGTTGTCCAGCAGCTCCAGGCTTGCCATGGTTGACAGATTTGCAGGGCGTCGCGAGGACCTCCGTCTCGTCACCGGTCGCGGCCGCTACACCGCCGATCGGAATCTGCCCGGACAGCTGTTCGGATATTTCCTCCGCTCGGATCGTGCGCATGCGGAGATTGCCTCGATCGACAGCGGCAAGGCGTCGACGAGCGCCGGTGTCGTCGCGGTGTTCTCGGGGGCGGATATCGCCAAGGCCGAGCTCAAGAACCCGCGGCCGATCCTGCATTTCAAGGGAAAGGACGGCTCGGCGATCAAGGTCCCGCATCGGCATGCCCTTGCCTATGGACGGGTGCGCTTCGTCGGCGAGCCGGTCGCGCTGGTGGTGGCGGACACCGAGCATGCAGCGCAGGATGCAGCCGAGCGGATCCTCGTCGACTACCGCGATCTGCCGCCGGTCGTCGACCCCGCCGACGCGCTCGCGCCGGGCGCCCCCCAGCTGCATGCCGACGCGCCCGGCAATCTTGCCGTCGACTACGAGTACGGCGGCAGCCGCCCGGCAATCGACCAGGCCTTCGCGAAGGCCGCCCATGTGGCGCGCGTGAAGCTGCGGGCGCAGCGCCTGGCGGCCAATCCCATGGAGCCGAAGGCCTGCCTCGCCGCCTATGACGCCGCCACCGGCATGTTCGACATCTACATGCCGACCCAAGGCACCGCCGGAATCCGCAGCGAGCTTGCCTATGTGACCGGGCTCTCGGCGGAAAAATTCCGCGTTCACAGCGAGGACGTGGGCGGCGCGTTCGGCGTGCGCAACGAGCTCTATCCCGAGTTTCTCGCCGTGCTGTTCGCAGCGCGGCAGCTCGCTCGACCGGTGAAATGGATCGGCACCCGCGCCGAGACGATCGTGAGCGATCACCACGGACGCGGCCTCGAGCTTGACGGCGAGCTTGCGCTCGATGCGGACGGCAATTTCCTCGCCATGCGGGTCGAATGGCTGGTCGATCTCGGTGCCTATTGCTCGAATGCGGGCCCTTTCATCAATACCGGGGCCGCGCCGACCAGCATGGCGGTCAACATCTATCGCACCCCCGTTTTCCATGGGCTGAACCGGCTCGTCTTCACCAATCTCACTCCCGCCACCGCCTATCGCGGCGCCGGCCGGCCCAGCGTCTCCTATCTCGTGGAGCGCCTCGTGGACGAGGCGGCGCGTGTCACCGGGATCGACCGCATCGAGCTG
>DASXAP010000291.1:0-11631 GCA_036406655.1 Xanthobacteraceae bacterium
GGCAATCCGGAATGGATGCCGCCGTCGGCCCGCGGGCTCGAGGTGCTCCCCGAGCTCCGGCTCATCCATGAGCGGGTCAAGCGCGGCTCCGGCAATCACATCCTGACCGGGCCGGTTGCGGTCCGCGGCGCCCGCGCCGGCGACGTGCTTGAGGTCAGGATCCTCGACATCGAGCTGCGCCAGGACTGGGGCTACAACCTGTTTCGCGCCTACGGCGGAACGCTGCCCGACGAATTCCCCTACTACCGCATCATGCATCTGCCGCTCGACCGCGCGAGCAACACGGCGGTCCTGCCGTCGGGACTGCGCGTGCCGCTGCGGCCGTTCTTCGGCCAGCTCGGGGTGGCGCCGCCGCGCGAGTTCGGCCGGCAGAACAGCAAGGAGCCGCGCGAGTTCGGCGGCAACATCGACTGCAAGGAGCTCGTCGCCGGCAGCACCATCTATCTGCCGGTCTGCAACGAGGGCGCCCTGTTCTCGACCGGCGACGGGCATGCGGCCCAGGGGGACGGCGAGGTCGACGGCACCGCGATCGAGACCGCGCTCACGGGGACGTTCGAGCTCCACCTGCGCAAGGACCTGTCCTGGAAGCTTCCGCGCGCCGAGACGGCGACCCATCTCATCACCTTCGGGCTCGATTTCGATCTCGACGATGCCGCCCGTCAGGCGCTGCGCGAGATGATCGACTGGATCGGCGCGCTCGCCGGCCTGTCGAGGGACGAGGCCTACGCGCTGAGCAGCTTCGCCGTCGACCTGCGCGTGACCCAGACCGTCAACAACGTCAAGGGTGTGCACGCGATGCTCGGCAAGAGCATCCTGCAACGGGCAGCGTGAGCCGCCTCGGGCCGCGTCCTTGGAGAGCCATCGATGCAGGTCGAGCGACCTGCATCGATGCTTCCCCGGACGAGGGCGCATGAGAACGAGCGGACCGCGGGCGTGAGCGAGACCTTCGTCGACCTGCAACGCGTCTCGCTGCGCTACGGTGAGGACGACGAGGGCGTGCTGGCGCTGCACGGAACGAGCCTGCGCGTGCGGGCGGGCGAGTTCGTCGCGGTGGTCGGCCCCTCCGGCTGCGGCAAGTCGACGCTGATGAAGGTGGTCACCGGGCTGTGGCCGGCGACGGCGGGAGCGGTCATCGTGAGCGGCCTCGCGGTCCGCGGACCGCTGAGCATCGTCGGCATGGCCTTCCAGAACCCCACGCTGCTGCCGTGGCGGACCACGCTCGCCAACGTGATGCTGCCGCTCGAGATCGCGCAGCCGCATGCGCGGCGGCTCAAGCGCGAACGGGCCGCCTACGAGGCCAAGGCGCGCGACCTGCTCGCGCTGGTCGGGCTGCGGGGATTCGAGCAGCATCATCCCTGGCAGCTGTCCGGCGGCATGCAGCAGCGCGCCTCGCTGTGCCGCGCGCTCATTCACGATCCCTCGCTGCTCATGCTCGACGAGCCGTTCGCTTCGCTGGACATGTTCACGCGGGAGGAGCTGTGGCTCGCGCTCCAGGAGCTGTGGCTCGCGCGCAAGCCGACGGTGATCCTCGTCACCCACGATCTGCGCGAGGCGGCGCTCCTGGCGGACCGCGTGCTGGTGATGTGCGCGCGGCCCGGCCGCATCGTCGCCGAACGCGCGGTCGACCTGCCGCGTCCGCGCACGCTGGAGATGACCTACTCGTCCTACTCGGTTTCGCTGGTCCAGGACCTGCGCGAGCAGATCAGCTCGGCGCGCTCCACCGACGGAAGATCCCGATGACATCCGACGAGCTCACCTGCGACCCTCCGCTCCGGCGCCGCAAGTCCTTCCTGCGGCGGCGCTCGACGCAGCGCCGCGTGCTGCCGTGGCTGGTCATCATTCTCCTGTTCGCCGTGTGGGAGCTGGCCGTGCGCCTGGCGCAGATCCAGGAGTTCGTGCTGCCGGCCCCCTCGGCGGCTTTCGCCGCCGGCTGGCAATGGCGGTGGCCCATCCTCGACAATGCCTGGCAGACATTCATGACCACCGCGCTCGGCTTCTTCGTCGCGGTGGTGTTCGGGCTCGTCGCCGGAATCGCCGTCGGCTCCTCGACCCTGGTCTACGACGGCTTCTATCCCGCCCTCATCGGCTTCAACACGATCCCCAAGGTCGCGGTCATTCCGATCCTCGTGATCTGGTTCGGCGTCGGCACGGTTCCCGCGGTGATCACCGCATTCCTGCTGTCCTTCTTTCCGATCCTGGTGAATGTCGCGACCGGAATTGCCACCGTCGAGCCCGAGCTGCGCGACGTGCTGCGGGCGCTCGGCGCCTCGCGCTGGCAGGTGATCCAGAAGGTGGGACTCCCCCGGGCGATGCCGTACTTCTTCGCCTCGCTCAAGGTCGCCATCACCGTCGCCTTCGTCGGCTCGATCGTCGCCGAGACCGTCGCCGCCAACAAGGGCATCGGCAACCTGATGCTGGTGGCTTCCTCGCGCTTCGAGGTCCCGCTGGCCTTCGCCGGGCTGCTGGTGACCAGCGTCATGGGAATCGGCATGTATCTCGTGGCCGAGGTGTTCGAGCGACGGATGACCGGATGGGCAACGCGCGGCACGGATGGCGTCGTGGTCGCCAATCAGGGATGACGCCGAAGGAGGAAAGGAATGAGCATGCATGGGGCAAAGAGGGCAGCCGCCGCCCTGGCATTGGCTGCAGCCGCATTCGCCGCCTCGGCGCCGGCGCGCGCCGAGCCCACCAATGTCCGCTTCGTTCTCGATTTCCTGCTGCAGGGCCAGCAGTCGCCGTTCGTGCTCGGCCGCGAGAAGGGCTACTACGCCGCGCAGAACGTCAACCTCGCCGCTTTCGATCCCGGCCGCGGCGGCGCCGATGCGATCACCAAGGTGGCGAGCGGGACCCACGACATCGGGTTCGGCGACCTGAGCGCGCTCATGGAGTTCAACGCCCGCAATCCCGGTCGCGAGCTCGTTGCCGTTCTGCTGATCTACGACCAGGCACCGCTCAGCCTGATATCGCTGAAGAAGACCGGGATCGAGAAGCCGGCCGATCTGATGGGCCGCAAGGGCGGGGCCCCGAGCGTCGATGCCACCTACCGGCTGTTCAACGTGTTTGCACGGGTCAACGGGATCGATCCCGCCCGCGTCGCCTGGACCAACGTGCAGCCGCAGGTGCGCGAGCCGTTGCTCGCCCGCGGCAAGATCGACTTCGCCGCCGCCTGGGTCATGACAGCGGTGCCTTCGCTGACCGGCCTCGGCGTCAAGCGCGAGGACATCAACATCATGATGCTGCGCGACCACGGGGTCGACCTTTATGCCAATGCCGTGTTCACCACGCCCGCCTTCGCCAGGCAGCACCCCGACGCGGTGCGCGGATTCGTCAAGGCCACGATCCAGTCCTGGCTCAACGCGGCGAGCGATCCCGATGCCGCGATCGCGGCGCTCAAGCGGGCCGAGCCGCTGTCCGATCCGGCGGTCGAGCTCGGCCGGCTGAAATGGGCGCTCGAGTTCGTCATCACGCCCGGGGTGCGCAAATCCGGCATGGGCGACGTCGACATGGCGCGGCTCAACCGGCACATCGACATCGTCACCGAGGGGTTCCAGCTTCCGCGCAAGCTCACCGCGGCCGCCGTGTTCGATTCGAGCTTCCTGCCGCCGCTGGCGGAACGGCAGATTCCGAGATGACCGACCCGGGCGAATACGCGCGCTGGGAGAGCCGGTTTGCGGTGCCGGAATACGCGTTCGGCAAGGAGCCGAACTACTTCCTCGTCTCCTGCAAGCCGTTGCTGCCGCGCTCCGGGCGGGCGCTGGCGGTCGCTGACGGGGAAGGCCGAAACGGCGTCTGGCTGGCCGAGCAGGGGCTCGACGTCCTGTCGATCGACTTCTCGCCCGCGGCGCAGGCCAAGGCGCGGGCGCTCGCAGCCGAGCGCCGGGTCGAGCCCGCGTTCGAGCTCGCAGACGTGCACCACTGGGGCTATCCGGACGCCGCGTTCGACCTCGTGGTCGAGATTTTCACGCAGTTCAGCTCGCCGGCCGAGCGGAGCATCAAGTGGGCCGGCATGCGCCGCACGCTGAAGCGCGGAGGACTCCTGATCATCCAGGGCTACACGCCCAAGCAGCTCCAGCACGGGACCGGCGGGCCGAAGCAGGCGGAGAACCTCTATACCCGCGCAATGCTGGAGGAGGCGTTTGCCGGCTTCGCGCGGCTGACCATCGTCGAGGAGGAACGGGAGATCTACGAGGGCACCTCGCACGGCGGCATGTCCGCCGTGATCGGCCTGACCGCCGTCAAGCCGTAGCCGCACGGATTGCCCGCTCGCCCGTTCCGCCGTGGTAATGAACCAACATGATTTTGGCTCGGTCGAAAATAACGGCGCAGGGGCAGATTTCCGTGCCGGCGGAGGTGCGGCGCAAGCTCGGATTGCGTCCCGGCTCGATCCTGGAGTGGCATGAGCAAGACGGGAAGGTCGTGGTGTCGCGCGCCGGGCGCTAGACGTTCGAAGACATTCATCGGGCATTGTTCCCGAAGCGGCCGCCGAAGCCGCGAGCGATCGAGGAGATGCAGGCGGGATTGCGGCGGTATGTGAAAGCGCGGCGTGCGCGCCGTTGACACGAACGTCCTCGTTCGGCTCGGCTCTGGTCAGCCGCGCTCAGCACACGTATTTGCAGATGAAGCGCTTGACCGCGCTGAGCGGATTCTCGAGCGTGCCCACGCTCTCCCGGTGCTCCGGCATCTCGCTCGCGGCGACCTTGCGCTCCTTCTTTTTCGCCGACTTGTCCGCGATCACCATGGCCCAGAACAGCTTGTAGCGGGTCTGCTCGTTGCGGGCGACGGCGACCCCGACGCTGTCGGCCTTCGCTTGCAGCAGGTTCGCATTGTGCCCCGGCGAAGCCTGCCACATCCGGAAGGTCTCGGCCCAGGTCTTGGTCCCGGCCGCGATGTTCTCGGCCGCCATGCCGGTGCGCGCGCCGGAGATCCGCGATGCGAACGATCCAGCCACGCTGTGATCCATGATCCCGGAGGCGGCCATCGCTTTGGCTTGCCGTTCGGCAACGGCCGTGAGCTGGGGATCGGTCTTGACCGTGGAAAGGCCGTGCTCGTGCCGGTAGTGCGAGATCATCTCCGCCATGTCTTCGGCATGGGCCAGCGACGACATGACCGCAATGGCCACGGCAAGCCGGATCGCCCGCATCGCTTCCCCCTCCCCTTCTCTCCCCAAGCCGATCAGGTGCGCGCAGTCATCGCCGGACCCCTCCCGGCTCGACCCGGCCATCCATTCGCGCAGATGCGGCGGATATGAGGCCGTCATGCAGCAGAGATGGCCCCGTCCGGCAGCGGTGATGCCGCTCGCGGCAAGGCTGGACTGTGTCTCGAGCTCGGGGGCGACTCTCCGACTGCAAGGGCGCCCTACCGGAACGCAGGCCCGGCGACGGCGGTTCAATCGGCCAGACTAATTATTGGTCAATGCCTGATGCGCGCCGAAGTGCTCAGCGGCACCCGGCAAAAGCGCAGCAGATCGGCCGTTCCGATCCTGAGCTCGCCATCCTCGCCGACCCCGCCGGCCGCGAACTTCGCGCTCGCCAGCCGCTCGATCTCGGGCAACAGCTCGCTGAACACCGCCTCCTCGGAGCCGGCGAGCCGATAATAATCGCCGAGGTCGCGCAGCGCCTCGCGTGAAACGCTGCAGACGAGTCTCGTCTCGCCGTCGCGCAGCTCGCAGACGATGCTGGTCGCCGAGAGATCGAGCCTTCCGGCTGCTATCTTAAGAGACATCGAACGCTTCCCCTCTCGCACCTCGCGCTATGCATTCACCCGACCCGGGGCCCCCCGCCCCACGAGATCGGTCAGATCGGCCGACCGAGCCAGCTCTCCACGTCGGCCCGGCTGCAGACGAGACCATGCTCGTCGCTGACCCAGTTGCGCGCCGGCTCCTGCGCAAACTGGCCATGCCATCTGCCGATCCTCGGATCGCACGCCGAGCACAGCAGCGGCAGCTGCCGCACCCGCGCCGACCAGTAGTGACAGAGCGCGGTATCCTCCACGCAACCACACTTGCTGCACGCGAAGAAAGCCATGATAATGCTCACTAAACGGGCCGCGTCGGCGCTGAACATGTCATGCTCGGTATTGGGGCCAAGGTGTGGCAGCGCCGGTAATGGGCGGTGGCGGGAACCTCCTATCCACATTCGAATGAATCGTCCCGCCGCGATCGGCTCGGCATCCGGCGCGGCGGGCGCAGTGGCAAGGCGCGTTCCGCGCGTGCATGTCGCCGATTCTCCTCAGGCAGGCGGCGCGGCTCAGAGCCTGGAGCGGAGGCCCGAATGCTGAACCTGTTCCGAGCCCTGCTGCCCCGCGAAGAGCGGTTCTTCGACCTCTTCGCGCAGCATTCCGACCAGGTCGCGGCCGGGGCCAAGGCGCTGCGGGAGCTGCTCGAGGGCGGCGACGCCGTGCCGCGCCACTACAAGACGGTGATGGAGCGCGAGCACGACGCCGACGGCATTGCCCGGCAGGTGCTGGTTGCCGTGCGCCGAACTTTCATCGCCCCGTTCGATCGCGGCGACATCAAGGATCTCATCACCTCCATGGACAACACCATCGACCAGATGCAGAAGACGGCCAAGACGATCATGCTATTCGACCAGCGCTCGTTCACCCCGCAGCAGAAGGAGATGGCCGATGCGATCGTCAACTGCTCGGCGCTGGTACGGGAGGCAATGCCGCTCCTGTCCTCCATCAACACCAATGCGGGCCGGCTCAGCGAGATCGGCGAGAAGCTCTCGCAGATAGAGGGGCATACCGACGAGCTGCACGACCTCGGGCTGCAGGAGCTCTACCGCGCCAATCGCCCCTCCAACTCCATGGAGTTCTTCGTCGGAGTCGAGATCTACGATCACCTGGAGAAGGTGGTGGACCGCTTCGACGACGTGGGCAACGAGATCAGCGGCATCGTCATCGAGAACGTCTGACTGCCATGCAAGGAGTGGCGCTCGGCTTGCCGGCCCTGATCGGGCTGATCGTCGTTGCGCTGGCATTCGATTTCCTCAACGGCCTGCACGACGCCGCCAACTCGATCTCCACCATCGTGTCGACGCGGGTGCTGCGGCCGCAGCACGCGGTGCTGTGGGCGGCGTTCTTCAACTTCATCGCGTTCCTGGTGTTCGGCGCGCATGTGGCGCAGACGGTCGGCACCGGCATCGTCTCGGCCGACATCGTCGATCCGCAGGTCGTGCTCGGAGCGCTCGTCGGGGCGATCGTCTGGAACGTCGTGACCTGGGCGCTGGCGCTGCCCTCGAGCAGCTCGCATGCGCTGATCGGCGGATTGATCGGTGCCGGCGTGGCCAAGGTCGGCGTCAGCGCGATCGTCTGGAGCGGCGTCGCCAAGACCGGCGCCGCGATCGTGCTCTCGCCGCTCGCCGGCTTCGTCCTCGCAATGCTGATGTTCCTCGTCGTGTCCTGGCTGTTCGTGCGGCAGACCCCGTTCGCGGTCGACCGCCTGTTCCGCTCGCTGCAGTTCGTCTCGGCGTCGCTCTATTCCATCGGGCATGGCGGCAACGACGCGCAGAAGACCATGGGCATCATCACCGTCCTGCTGTACTCGCAAGGCCGTCTCGACGGCGGCTTCCACGTGCCGCTCTGGGTCATGCTCGCCTGCTACGCCGCGATGGGATTGGGGACGCTCATCGGCGGCTGGCGGATCGTGCGCACGATGGGCTCGCGCATCACCCGGCTGACGCCGTTCCAGGGATTCTGCGCGGAGACGGGCGGCGCGATCACGCTTTTCTCAGCGACCGCGCTGGGCATTCCGGTGTCGACCACCCACACGATCGCGGGCGGCATCGTCGGCGTCGGCGCCGCGCGCAAGCCGTCGGCGGTGCGCTGGAGCGTGGCCAACAGCATCGTGGTGGCGTGGATCATCACGATCCCCGCCGCCGCCTTCATCGCCGCGCTCGCCTACGCCCTGATCCGGCTGGTCGAGTGAAAAGGGGAAGTGCCGGGCGTCGCCGCAAACGCATTTACGGGGGGCATCACGCGAACAGGGGCGCCGCCCGGCCCATGCCATATGGTGAGCGGTGGCTGCCGCGGCAAGAGCGGGCGGGAGGCGGCTCGGAGCGGCGCCCGGGCGGGGCGGCTGCCGCGAGCCGGCACGACAGCGGAGCGCGGTGGACAGCCGAAAAGAACAGGCACCGGCGATGAAATGCAGCTCCGATCGTATCCTCACCACCCACACCGGCAGCCTGCCGCGGCCGGCGGACCTGGTGGCGCTGCTCAACCGCAAGGAGCTCGGCGAGCGCTACGACCGGAGCGCCCTTGCCGATCGGACCCGCCGCGCCGTGGTCGAGGTGGTGCGCCGGCAGGCGCAGACCGGCATCGACGTCATCGGCGACGGCGAGCACAGCAAGGTCAGCTGGATGGCCTATGTGCGGGCGCGGCTGAGCGGGCTTTCCGAGATCGACAGTCCGCCACGCTTTCGCGGCGCCACCCGCGACTCGCTGGCGTTCCCCGGGGCATACGCGGACATGGCGGCGATGCTCGCAGCCCGCTCGCCGGACCTCGTTCCCAGGCGAACGGTGCGGCCGCGGGCGCAGATTTGCAGCGGCCCGATCGCCTATGTCGGCCAGGCAGAGCTCGCGGCCGACATCGAGAACCTCAGGCTCGCTACAGCAGGCGTGGCCGCCGAGGAGCTGTTCATGACGGCGATCTCGCCGTCCAATCTCGAGCTCTATTACGAGAATCGACACTATGCCTCCGCGGAGGAGTACCTGGAAGCGCTCGCGGAGGCCATGCGGGTCGAGTACAAGGCGATCGTGGATGCGGGCCTCCTGCTGCAGATCGACGATCCGCGCATGGCGACGCATTACAACCGTGCGGTGGATGCATCGGTCGCGGAGTGCCGGAAGTTCATCGCGCTGCGGGTCGAGGCCCTCAACCATGCCCTGCGCGGCATCCCGGAGGATCGCGTCCGCTTTCACACCTGCTACAGCGTGAACGTCGCCCCGCGCGTCCACGATCTCGAGCTCAAGCACTTTGTCGATCTGATGCTGCAGGTGCGGGCGGCGGCCTACCTGATCGAGGCGGCCAACCCGCGCCACGAGCACGAATGGCAGCTTTGGCAGGAGGTCACGCTCCCGGACGACAAGCTGCTCGTCCCCGGCGTCGTGTCGCACTGCATCCACCTCGTGGAGCATCCCGAGCTGGTGGCGCAGCGCATCATCCGGTTCGCCGGCGTGGTCGGTCGCGAGCGCGTCATCGCCGGGACCGACTGCGGCTTCGGCACCTCCGGCGCCGGCGACGAGGTGCATCCGGACGTCGCCTGGGCCAAGCTGCGGTCGATGGTCGAAGGCGCCCGCCTCGCCAGCCGCAGGCTGTGGGGACCTCAGCCGGTGTCCGCGCGATAGGCCGGCGCCTCCAGGCTTCCCAGCAGGACGACCAGGGTGGCGAGCCACGCCAGCCGCGCACCGTAACGATCGTGCGGGCCGGACAGGGCTCCGCAGACGAACGCATTGGTCAGGAGGGCGACGCTCACGCTCCCGGCGAGAAGCGCAAGCCGGTCCCCCGGATCCGCGCGCAGCCGCAGCAGCAGGAACGGAAGCGCCAGCATCGAGACCAGCGCGACGGGAACATGCAGCCGGTTGAGCCGCTCGAATCCCAGCTCACCGCGCTGCTGGCGCGCCGCGCGCATGGCGGGCACCTCTCGGGGAATGAACCGCTCGACGATCCCGTAGGTGTGCTGAAGCTCGTCGTGCACTCCGGCGCCGGTCGCCACCAGAACGAGCTGCAGAGCGGTTGCCTCGAGCGCGGTGACCACCTGCAGGCCGGGATATTCGACGAGGCTGCGCAGCACGATGCTCCGCATCTCGTCGCCGAGACCCTCGAACCGGCCGAGCCGGTTGAAGACGCCATAGTCCCACAGGAACTCGTCGGCGGTCGACGGCAGCTCGTCCCGGTAGGGGCACAGCTTCAGCTGCGCCTCCGGGCAGTGGTCGTCGAGAAAACGGCGGACGATGCCGTCCTGCAGCATCCGGCCGAACGCGATGCCGAACCCGCCCGGGGTCCAGGCGAGCCGGCCGGACAAGGCGTAGTTCGCAGTCAGCAGCAGCAGGGCGCCGAGCCCGACCGCGGCGGCGCCGACGACCAGCCGGCGGGCGGCCAGGATCTTCGGAGCAGCGATTCTTGCCAGGGCCGCCGTGCCGAGGATTGCGAGCAGCACCGCGAAGGTCGCGCTATGAGTCGCTGCCGAGAAGGCGACGACGGCAAACAGGGCGGCCGCTTCGGCGCGGCTGAGCTTCGCCGCCTGGAAGATGAGCAGGTGCAGCGCCAGCACGCTCAGGCCGGCAAAGATGTCGGTGAGCAGGATGCTGGTCAGCCACGGCAGCGTGGTGATTGCCGACAGCACGGCAACCATGGCCAGCACGCCCAATCCCCGGCCCGCCATCCCGTGCAGGCGCAGCACCAGGCCGATGATCCAGACGGTGAGAACGGACTGCACGAGAAGCTCGGGCCAGAAATGAAGGCCTTCGCCCGCGTGCAGATAGATACCGAAGGCGGTCGATCGGCTCGGCACGAGATAGCCTTCGTACCAGCGCGCCAGATAGCCGCCGGTGTCGTACTGCAGCAGCGGGTATCCGTTCCACAGCGCCGGCGCGAGGAGGATCAGCGTCGCCAGGACAAAGCCGGCGACGGCCGCGGCCGACCACAGGCGGTGCCGGCCTTCGCCCTCCTCCAAGCCGATCGGGAAAGGCTGTCGCTGCGTCGTCTCGGGAGCGGTCAATTATGCAGCCCGGCCTCAGGCCGGCACCGATGCCCAGGAGATGAGCAGCAGCGTGAGCAGGATCGAATACAGCACGACCCAGAGGCCGTCCGAGGTCCAGATCATCGAGCGTCCCCCTTCCGCAGCGGTCTCGCCGTGCGCGCGCGGATTTCCCCGGCGCGTATTCGGCGATCCTTGCGGCTTTTTTTGGATCGCCGCGCGCAAAAAGGGGCCGCAGACTCGGCTCGTCTTCACCCGTCATGGCCGGGGAAGCGCGTGAACGCGCTTCATGTTCAGGACGGCTTGCCCTGAAACACGAGGAAATACTGCCTGGGCAGGAACAGATGCGTCGCCACCAGCGAATAGCCGGCGGCACCGAGCTCTGCCGTCACCTTCTCAGGCGGGATGCGATGCTCGGGCGGCGGTCCGTTCGGCGAATCCGTCTTGAAATCCACGATCGCGAGCCGCCCACCGGGCCGCAGCGACGCCCGCAATCCGGCAAAATATGCAATGCGGTCGTCTATGTGGTGATAGGTGTCGACGATCAGCACAAGATCGACCGGCTCGGGAATATTGGGAGTGGCTGCACTCGCCAGCACCGGCACGAGCCCACCGAGATGTTCCTGTTGCGCACGCTCCCGGAGGTAGCGCACCATGTCCGGCTCGATATCGATGGCGAACACCTTGCCTTCGGGCACGCGGCTGGCGATCCGCACGCTGAAATATCCGGTGCCGGCGCCGAGGTCGGCGACGAATGCTTTCCGCTCCAGATGCAGCGCGTCCAGGACCTGATCCGGCTTCTGCCAGGCATCCCGGGCCGGGTCATCGAACTCTTTTGCCCACCTCTCGGCGTGGGCGAAAGGATGCGCATAGCCTTTGTCCGATCCCGCACCCGGATGATGCTCGCCGGCGTGCTCGTGCTCCATCCGCGGATC
>DASXAP010000292.1:0-7735 GCA_036406655.1 Xanthobacteraceae bacterium
CCCGTGGAGCGTGCTCGTCATCACCAGGAGCGGAGCCTGCGACCAGTCCTACCGCTACGGCGTGATGATTCGCGGCAGCACGATCTCCTATCTCGGTGGCGGAGCGGTCAGCGTGTCCGGTCGGGTATCGAAGTCGGGCCAGGTCAGCGTGAGCGTCTCGTCCGGCGGCCAAAGCGCGGTCGGCTCAGGACGCCTGCGCGACGGTCGCGGCAGCGGAACGTGGCGCGGCCGAGGCTCCTCGGGAAGCTGCTCGGGCACCTGGAGCGCCACGCAGGGATGACGGGAGCGTGACCGGAGGGTGACCAGGAGGTGGACCCGGCGGCGGCCGCCGAGCGGCGAACGCGTCGTGGAAACCTTCGCCCATGGCTGCAACTGAGCTTCGCTGTCCCGGGTGGCGGCGGGCAAGCGCCCCAGAAATGCTAAAATCCTGTCGGAATGCCGCGCGTCGAAGTCGGAGAGCAATTTTGCACACGCTGCGCATTTGTGCCGTCTTTGCCGCCGGGCTCATGCTTTGCACGCTCGCGGTGTCGTCGCCGCCGTTCGAACGGGCATCCGCGCAGACGCTTGCCGCGCAAGCCAAGAAGAAGGTCCACAAGAAAGCTCCGCCCGCCGCCGCCGCACCGAAGGAGCCGGCGGAGCGCAGTCCCTTCACGGTCGAGGAGGACGACGCCGCCGTCATTCCCGGGATTCCGGATGCGCGGGTGTGGGGCGATTCGGAGACCGATTTCGCCCGCCTGCTGCCGCAGGTGAGCGGGCCGTGGCTGGCGATTTCCGGCGGCGGCTCCGACGGCGCCTACGGCGCCGGCGTGCTCACCGGCTGGACGCAATCCGGCACCCGGCCCGACTTCGCCGTCGTGACCGGAGTGAGCATCGGCGCGTTGATCGCGCCGTTCGCTTTTCTCGGATCCCGCTACGACGAGGAGGTGCACAAGAATTTCACCACCATCGGAGCGGCGGACATCTTCGAGGATCGCGTCACGCGCGACAGCCTGTTCGACTACTGGCCGCTCAAGCGTCTGATCGAGCAGCAGGTGACCGCGAAGCTGCTCGCGGAGATCGCCGCCGAGCACGCGCGCGGCCGGCGCCTGTTCGTCGCCACCACCAATCTCGACGCCGGACGCCGCGTGATCTGGAACATGGGCGCGATCGCCGCGCGCGGCGACGAGGCCGCGCTCAAGCTGTTCCGCGACGTCCTGCTCGCCTCCTCGAGCATTCCCGGCTTCTTCTCGCCCGTCCTCATCGAGGTGGAGGCCCAGGGAAAGAAATTCCAGGAAATGCACAGCGACGGCACGATCACCGCGCCGTTCTTCGTCGTGCCGGAAGGGATGCTGGCGCCGAACGGCACCGCGCGCCCGCCGCTGAGCCAGCTCTACGTGCTGGTGAACTCGAAGCTCGGCCCGGAATTCAAGCTGACCGATCGCAACGTTCCCGGCGTGCTCGGCCGCTCGATCGCGGTCGCGCTCACGGCGGCGTTGCGGGCGGAGATCATGCTGACCTATGCCGCGGCCCAGCGCCACGGCATCAGCCTGCGCGTCGCCCGCGTCGACCAGGCCTTCGATCATCCGAGCCGCGGCCCGTTCGACGGCAAGTACATGCAGGCGCTCTACGAGTTCGGCGTGGCCGCGGGCAAGAAGGGCACCGCCTTCGACGCCGCGCTGCCCGAGCTGTCGATGCGCGCGCCTGCCAATCAGTAGCAACTAGCCGCGCAAGCCCGCGGGTCGGCCGCAGCACCGCAGGGCAGCGGCGGCGGTCATTTTCCGCTGAGCCAACTGCCCAGACGCGTGGTCGGCCTGGTGAAACGCACCGCGATCTGCCACGCCAGCCAGAACATCAGGAAGTAGGACACGATGAAGGTCACAAGCCCGGTGTAGGGGGTGGTGTGTTTTTCGACCAGCAGACCGACACCGATGGAGATCGACTGCCCTATCAGCAGCGTAACGAGGAATACGAGCAGCAGGCCCATGGCCAAGCCCCCTTGGCGTTGATTGCGTGCCCATGAGACTCGGGCAAGACCGGCAACCGGATCAATCGCAGCGAGACGATCGGTCGCGCCCGGGAACCCCGGCGCAATGTCGCAGGCCGTGTTGTCGCAAGGGTGCAGCCTGCCCTGGAACCGCGGGCCGAGCGGGATCGCCCCGCGAGGGTCGGGCATTCATTAGCCTGCAATGGGCTCGGCGTCCTCGCCGACGCCCCGCTCGACCGTGCGGATGTCGATCTCCGACGTCAAGGTGCGATGCACCGGACACTTGTCGGCGATTTCCATCAGCCGCTGGCGCTGATCGGCGTCGAGCTTGCCGCGCAAGGTGATGGCACGCTCGATGCGGTCGATCATCCCCTCCTTGGTCTCGCACTCGGCGCAATCGGCGGCGTGGATCTTGCTGTGGTCGAGCGCCACCGTCACCTCCTCGAGCGGCAGCGCCTTGCGCTCGGCGTAGAGACGAAGCGTCATCGCGGTGCAAGCGCCGAGCCCCGCGAGCACGAGATCGTAGGGAGACGGCCCGCTGTCGAGGCCGCCGACGTCGAGCGGCTCGTCGGCCAGAAACCGATGCCGGCCTGCCGTGACCTCCTGCTGAAAGCGGCCGCGCCGCGTCTCGCGCACGACCACCGCGCCGGCCTGCGCCGCCTCACCGGCGGCGCGCTCGGGCGCGTCGAGATAGCGCCCGGCCCAGGCGCGGATGACGTCGGCGACGTAGCGGGCGTCGCGGCGGGCGCTCAGGAGGTGATCGGCGCCGGCGAGCGAGACGAAGCTCTTGGGATGCTTGGCCGCGGTGAAGATGCGGCTGGCATTGTCGATGCCGACCACCTCGTCGGTCGGCGAATGGAAGATGAGCAGCGCCTTGCGCAGGTTGGCGATGCGCTGTTCGAGCGTGTGCTGCGCAAGGTCGTCGACGAAGGCGCGGCTGATGCGAAACGGCCGGCCTGCCAACGCCACCTCGACCTCGCCCTTGGCGCCGATCTCGTCGAGCCGATCCTTGAACAGGCCGGTGACGTGGGCGGGATCGCAGGGCGCCGCGATGGTCACCACCGCGCGTGCCTCGGGCACCTCGGCGGCGGCGGCGAGCACCGCCGTGCCGCCGAGGCTGTGGCCGATGAGGATCGCGGGCGCCCGCCGCAGCCGGCGCAGCGCCGCGGCGGCGGCGACCAGATCGCCCACATTGGAGGAAAAGTTGGTGTTGGCGAACTCGCCTTCGCTCGAGCCGAGCCCGGTGAAATCGAAGCGCAGCACCGCGATGTCGAGCGCGGTCAGCGCTTCCGCGATGCGCTTGGCCGCGTGCACGTCCTTGCCGCAGGTGAAGCAGTGGGCGAACAGGGCATAGGCGCGGGGCTCGCCGGGCGGGTGATCGAGCAGCGCGGCGAGAGTTTGTCCGCTGGCGTTGCTGAAATCGAAGCGCTCGGCCGGCATGCTCGCCTCCCGTACTCTGCGCGTTGCTCGCGGCCAGTTTGGCAGCTTCGCGGCCGCTGGCAACGTGGCAGCGACGCGGGGCGGCGGCGGGATTTTCGCGGCATCCGACCCAGGCCGTTTGAACCAATTGCGGTGACATTGCGACTAATGGGATGGCGCACAAAGGATCGACTGCTTGACTGCCGATTGCCCAGAGGGGGCGGCGCCCGGCAGGAAAACAGAGGGGCTACAATGACATATTCCCGAATTCTCGCCCGGACCCGGGGCGTGTTGGCCGTGGCCGCGCTCGCGGCGGCGGCGGCGGTTCCCGCGCTATCGCCGGCCGAGGCGGTGCCCGGCTACGACGGCGTCTGGAGCGTCGTGATCATCACCAAGGAAGGCGTCTGCGATCCGTCGTACCGCTATCCCATCCGCATCACCAACGGCAGTTTGGGCAACGCGGGCACGGCGAGCGTCAGCATCAGCGGCAAGGTGGGCAAGAACGGCGCGGTCACCGTGAGCGTCAGCACCGGCGACAAGACCGCCACCGGCACCGGCCGCCTGGCCGGCAAGATCGGAACGGGCTCCTGGACCGGCGGCAACGGCGCGTGCTCGGGCGTCTGGCAGGCCGAGCGCCGCAGCTGAGCCTGATCGGCGGGCTGCGCGCAGCCCGCCACCACCCGTCGATGCCCGGGCCCGCCCGGGCATCGCCATTTGAGAAGGCGGCGGACTCACCCGGCATGCAGACGCCGAGCCGAGGCCTCTCCTCCGGCGCGCTGCCGCCGGCCCTGATCTGCACCACCGCGCTGACCTGCGGCGTGCTGGCCGCGCTGGCGCTGCAAATCTACCTGAGCCGCGCCGGCTTCGATTTTGCAGCGCTGTGGCAAAACCCGTTCGCCGCCAGCGCGGGGCACCTGCGCACGACCGGGCCGTGGTGGGCGATCGCAGGGCTGGCCTTCGCCACCGGGGGGGCGGTGGCCGCTGCGCTTAGCCGGCTGCCGCTGCCGTGGCGCCGGTTCCGCGGGCTGCGGTGGGCCGCGGGCGCGGTCATCGTGCTGCTGCTCGCCCATATCGGGCATTCCGCCGCGAGCGCGGAGCCGGCGGGCGCCGGCATGAACGTGGCGGTCGGGCTGGCGGGGCTCGGCATCGCCGCGCTGTTTGCGGCGCTCGGGGCCTACCTCGCGATGCGACGCTAGCCGCCTCGATACGTACTAACAGTTGAATACAGCGCGCTCTGGTTGCGCCGGGCCAACAAATCCACGCCCCGGGTCGAACCTTGATGCGGTTGGCTGCGACTAACAGTCGAGCAGGGGTGCGTCCTGCGCGCCCCCCGCGGGGATTCGTGCGCGACCAAAGCCGGAGATCTTGATGACATCGCTTGCCGATTGCGCACCGGCCGAAGCGAGCGAGGAGAACGAGCGGCGCGGGCCTTCGCCCTGGATCACCGCCCTGCTCACCGTGCTCACACCTGGACTGGGTCACATCTACCTCGGTCAGGCGCGGCGCGGCATCACCCTGTTCGCCTTCGTGATGGTGGCGGACACGCTGCTCATGTTCGCGATGATGGGCGTGCTCGCGCGCTTCTGGATGTTCGCGGTCAGCCTCGGGCTGTTGCTCGGGCTGTGGCTGTTCATCATGGTGGATGCGATCGGGCGCGCGCACCGGATGCGCGACCATCCACATGAAGGCTACAATCGCTGGACCACCTATGCCGGCGCCTTCGTCCTCGCCTGCATCATTTTCGCGGGACCCGTCATCTACGCCGTCCACGCCAACGCCTCGGGCCAGCTGCTGGTCTTGAACGCAGTGACGCCGAGCATGGAGCCCACGTTGCGCGTGGGCGAATATTTTCTCGCCGACGCCACCTACTACCGCAGCCGCGCCCCGAGCCGCGGCGACGTCGCGGTGTACCTGCATCCGAAGCAGTCGCACCTCTACTACATCAAGCGCATCGTCGCGGTGGAAGGCGATCGCATCGCCATCAAGGGCGGCCGCGCCGTCGTCAACGGGATGATGGTGGAGGAGCCTTACGTCGACGCCGGAGCCGCAGAAGGGCGCTTCGCCAACATGCCGGAAGTCCGGGTGCCCGCCGGGCACGTCTACGTGCTGGGCGACAATCGCTCCAACAGCGTCGACAGCCGAGACACGGTGGCGCACGGGGCGGTTCCGGTGGCCAATCTGATCGGACGCGTCACCGATATCGCGATCTCGCGCCACCTGCCGCGCATCGGACGCTGGGTCGGCACGCCGAGCAACCTCTATTAAGGCCGCGCGGCCGCCCGTCCTACATTTGCGATTTCATGCGCGCGGTGGGCCGCCGCTTGGACGGGCGGCTACCGCACCAGGTCGCGCATCGCCCGGTCGAGGCCCTCGAGCGTGAGCGGATACATCCGTCCGCCCATGAGCTGGTGCAGCATGCGGATCGACGGGGTCAAGTCCCACTCCCTCTCCGCCACCGGATTGAGCCAGACGCAGGACGGGTAGGTGCGCCCGACGCGTTCCATCCAGGTGGCGCCGGTCTCCTCGTTGTAGTGCTCGACCGAGCCGCCCGGCGCCATGATCTCGTAGGGCGACATCGAGGCGTCGCCGACGAAAATCACCTTGTAGTCGTGCGGATAGGTGTGCAGCACGTCCCAGGTCGGCGTGGTGTGGTCGAAGCGGCGGCGGTTCTCCTTCCACACCTTCTCGTACAGGCAATTGTGGAAGTAGAAATGCTCCATGTGCTTGAACTCGCTGCGCGCGGCCGAGAACAGCTCCTCGGTGGCCTTGATGTGCCAATCCATCGAGCCGCCGACGTCGAAGAACAGCAGGACCTTCACCGCGTTGTGCCGCTCCGGCCGCATCAGGATGTCGAGATAGCCCTTGTGCGCGGTGCCCTTGACGGTGCCGTCGAGGTCGAGCTCCTCGGGCGCGCCGGTGCGGGCGAACTTGCGCAGCCGACGCAGCGCGATCTTGATGTTGCGCGTGCCGAGTTCGACCTCGTCGTCGAAGTCCTTGAACTCGCGCCTGTCCCACACCTTGACCGCGCGGAAGTTGCGGTTCTCGTCCTGACCGATGCGCACGCCTTCGGGGTTGTAGCCGAAGGCGCCGAACGGCGAGGTGCCGGCGGTGCCGATCCATTTCTTGCCGCCCTGGTGGCGGCCCTTCTGCTCCTGCATGCGCCGGCGCAGGGTCTCAAGGAGCTTGTCGAGCCCGCCCAAGGCCTCGATCTCTTTCTTCTCCTCCTCGCTGAGATATCTCTCCGCGAGCTTCTTGAGCCACTCGGCCGGGATCTCGGCCGCGGGCGCCGCGCTCATGAGCTCGAGCCCCTTGAACACGTGCCCAAAGACGCGGTCGAACTTGTCGAGATTGCGCTCGTCCTTGATGAGCGCGGCGCGCGAGAGATAGTAGAAGTCCTCGACCCGGCGGCTCGCGAGGTCCTTCTCCATCGCCTCCATCAGCGTGAGATATTCGCGCAGCGTCACCGGCACGCCGGCGGCTTTGAGCTCGTGAAAGAAGGCGACGAACATGGCGCAAGCTTGCGCCATTGCGCCGGGCGGTCAAGGCCGGATCGACGCGTTCAAGCGGCGCAGGGCTTGCGGAAACGGTCGACCGCGACCCGGCGGACGTGCCCGATGAACTGCCGCGCGCTCGCCTCCCACGAGCGGGTGAGCGCGAACGCACGACAGGACTTGCGCGAGACATGCAGCGCGCCCATGCAGGCGGCGCGCAAATCCTCGTCGAGCACGCCGACCGGATCGGCGCCGATGACGTCGCGCGGTCCGGTGACCGGATAGGCCGCAACCGGCACGCCGCAGGCCAGCGCTTCGAGCTGCACGACGCCGAACGTGTCGGTCCTGCTCGGAAACACGAACACGTCGGAGCCCGCGAGATATGCGGGCAGCACCTTCTCATCGAGCAGGCCCAGAAACTTGGCATCGGGAAACCGGCGCCGCAACTCGGCCTCCTGCGGCCCCTGCCCGATCACGATCTTCGATCCCGGCAGGTCGAGGGAGAGGAATGCCTCCAGGTTCTTCTCGACCGCGATCCGTCCGACGCATGCGAAGATCGGCCGCGGCAGGCCGAGGTCGATCGCGCGCTCGGGCCTGAACAGCTCGGTGTCGACGCCCCGCGTCCACATGCCGAGATTCTTGAACCCGCGCTCGCGCAATTCGGCCGTCAGCGAGGGAGTGGAGACCATCGTGACGGTGGCCGCGGCGTGGAAGCGACGCAGCAGGGCGTAGATACAGGCTTCGGGTATGGCGAAGCGCACCGAGATGTATTCGGGAAACCGCGTCGTATAGCTGGTGGTGAACGGCAAGCCGCGCTTGAGGCAATAGCGGCGCACCAGATAGCCGATGCTCCCTTCGGTCG
>DASXAP010000293.1:0-28492 GCA_036406655.1 Xanthobacteraceae bacterium
TCGCTCTTCGGCATGCTGCAGGTCATTGCTGCTCCCGGGCTCGGCTCCATCTCATCGAATCCGTCCATCCTGATCCTGGGCCGGCGGGACTTGGCCCAGGACAACTTGGCCCAGGACAACAAAACCGTCTTCGTTCATCCGCGCCTGCCAGCCCGGCGGAACGAGGATGGTGGATTCGAGGGACTCGATGACGCCCGGGCCGGCGAGCTGCGATCCCGCCGGCATGCGGCGGCGATCGTAAATCATCGCTTCGGCTCGACCGGTCTGCCGGAACCAGACCCGGCGCCTGCCCTTGAGCGCGTCGCTCCCGGGGGGCGCCACCTTGTCCCGGATCGCCAGCGTCGGGATGGCGCCGACTGCGGCGAGCCGAGCGCTGATGATGTGCACCGGCTCGCTCCGATTGTCATGACCATAGGTGCGCAGATGACGATCGTGGAACGCCGCGGCGATCTCGCTCAAGACCTGCGCATCGATCGGGCGTGGGGGAACCGGAATCGAAATCTCGTAGGCCTGCCGCGCGTAGCGCGCATCGACCGAGCGCTCGAAACGCCGGAGCGGCGGGGCAACACCGGCTCGGTCGAGCATCGAGCCGCCGCGTTCCTGCAGAGCGGCGAAGGCGGCCTCCAGCGCGGCCGGCTCGGCGGGACCGGCCGCGCTGTGCAGGGTATGCACGTAGTCGCGCTTGAGATCGGTGCCGACGAGACCCAGCGCCGAGAAAGCCCCCGGAATCGGGGGGCAGATCACCTCCGAGATGCCGAGCTCGCTTGCCAGCGCCGCCGCGTGGAGGGGTCCCGCCCCGCCGAACGCCGCCAGCATGAATTCGCGCGGATCGTAACCGCGGTGGACGGAGACGATCTTGAGGATCTCGGCCATCGCGTGATTGACGACATCGATCACTGCCGCCGCCGCCGTGCGCACGTCGACCCCGAGCGGCTCGGCGAGCCGCTTGCGAACGGCGGCCTCGGCGGCCGCATGGTCGATCGGAAGCTCGCCGTCGAGCAGCGACCTCTGATCGAGATAGCCGAGCAGCAGGTTGCAGTCGGTGACGGTCGGCTCGGCGCCCCCGCGCGCGTAGCACACCGGGCCGGGCTCGGCGCCTGCGCTCCGGGGGCCGACGCGCAGGGTTCCGGCCCGGTCCACCCAGGCAATCGATCCGCCGCCGGCGGACACCTCCGCCAGATCGATCACCGGCACCCGGATCGGGTGCCCGGTCCCGTTCATCCAGCGGCTCATGCTCGAGCCGCCGCCGACCTCGTAGTCCGGGGTTGTCTCGTACTCGCCGCGGCGGATCAGGCTCGCCTTGGCCGTGGTGCCGCCCATGTCGAAGGAAAGAAGATCGAGCCGCCCGGTCTGGCGGGCGACCAGCGCCGCCGCCACAACTCCGGCGGCTGGCCCGGACTCGACCGTCATCGCCGGCATGGCCTTGGCTTCCGCCGTCTCCAGGATGCCGCCGTTCGACCCCATCAGGTAGAGCGGGGGCAAGGCCCGGCCGCGGGTGACGTGCTCCAGCCGTTCCACATAGGAGGCGAGGATCGGCCCGACATAGGCGCACACCGCCGTCGTGCTGCTGCGCTCGAACTCCTTGATCTCGGGGAGCACATCCGACGACAGATAGACGGGGACGAGCGGCAGCGCCGCGCGCAGCCGTTGCGCCAGCCGCCGCTCGTGCGCCGGGTTGAGATAGCTGAACAGCAGCGCGATAGCGACTGCCTCGACCCGCGCCCCCCGCAATGCGTCGATCAGGCCGTCGATCTCGGCCTCGGCGAGCGGCGTGACCACGCCGCCGTCGGCGCCCACCCGCTCGGAAATCTCGAACCGGCGGCGGCGCGGTATGAGCGTGGCGGGCGCGTCCTGGAACAGGTTGTAGAGCTCGGCGCGCGCCGAGCGCCGCAGTTCCAGCACGTCGCGGAAGCCGCGGGTGGTGATCAGCGCGGCGCGCGCCCCGCGCTCCTCGAGGATGGCGTTCGTGACCACCGTCGTCGCGTGCGAGAGAAGCCCCACCGCGGACGGCGCGACCCCGTAGCGGCGCATCGCAACATCCAGAGCCTCGACGACACCGGCGGCCAGATCCCCCGGCGTGCTCGGGACCTTGGCCACGCCGATGCGTCCGCTCTCCTCGTCAACCAGCGCCACGTCGGTGAACGTCCCGCCGATGTCGACCCCGATCCGCCACGCCATGCCGCCTAATTCCTCGACCATCGCTGCTCGGACGATGGATTGTAGATAAGTCCTCCGGGGTCAGTCATGCGTATCGCCCCGCGGCGGTAGAGCTGGCCCGGCTCGCGCCTGCAAGCGGGCGTCTTCCAGACGCTGCCCCGGCAGAATCGCAAGCGCGACTTCCGGCAGTGCCGCCAGCCGGACCCAGGCACGGCCGATGATGGTATGGCGATGCTCTCGACCACGAAACGGACAATCGGCGCAATCTCCGGCGCAGATGCTGCTTGACTTGACCGGGCGACCGGCAGCCACTGGCCGGCTGAAGCCTTTCTTTGAAGGATGGCACGGGAGGACTGGACCATGTGTGCAGGCGACGATCGCGATTGTCCGGAATTCGAGCTGCACCGGCAACAGCTGCTCGACGAGCTCGACGCCGAACGGCGCAGCTTCCTGAAGAGTGCATTTGCCGCCGGCGGCGGGGCGGCGGCGCTCACCGCCGGAGGCGTCACGCTCGTTGCGCCCGCCGCGGCGCAGACTGCGGCGGCGCGGCAGGGCAAGCCGAACCACCACTACGTGCCGGCGACCGCCGACACCGTGCACTGGGGCTATTTCAGCAAGCTGCTCAAGCCCGTGGTCGAGGTCGACTCGGGCGACTACGTCACCATCGAGACGCTCACCCACCACGCCAACGACGACGCCGAGCGGATGGTCAAGGGCGATCCGGGTGCCGAGAGCGTCTATCTCTGGACCAAGGACAAGAAGGGCGTGAACCGGCGCGGTGCCGGCCCGATCGACGGCAAGCTCCTGGGGCGCGGCGCCGGCGAGGGATTCGGGGTGCACATCTGCACCGGGCCGGTCTACGTCCGCAACGCCGAGCCGGGCGACGTGATCGAGCTGCGCATCATGGACGTCAAGCCGCGCCCCTCCGCGAACCCCGCGCATGCCGGCAAGTCGTTCGGCAGCAATGCCGCCGCCTGGTGGGGCTTCCACTACAAGGAGCTGATCACCGAGCCCAAGCCGCGCGAGGTGATCACCATCTACGAGATCGACGCCACCGGGCAGCGCAACTGGGCAAAGGCGGTCTACAATTTCCGCTGGACGCCGCAGACCGATCCGTTCGGGGTGGTGCACAAGACCATCGATTATCCGGGAGTGCCGGTCGACCACGGCACGGTCACCGAGAATCACGGCGTGCTGAAGAACGTGCGCATCCCGATCCGGCCGCATTTCGGCGTGATCGGCCTTGCCCCGAAGGAGGCCGACATAGTCGACTCGATCCCGCCCAGCTATTTCGGCGGCAACATCGACAACTGGCGGATCGGCAAGGGGGCGACGATGTACTACCCCGTCGCGGTCGCCGGGGCATTGCTGTCGGCAGGCGACCCGCACGCCTCGCAGGGCGACTCCGAGCTGTGCGGCACGGCCATCGAGTGCTCGCTCACCGGCACGTTCCAGGTGATCCTGCACAAGCGGACAACGCTCGGAGGAACCTCGCTCGCCGACCTCGACTATCCCTTGCTCGAGACCCAGGACGAATGGGTGATGCACGGCTTCAGCTATGCCAATTATCTGCAGGAGCTCGGCGAGAAGGCGCAGTCGGCGATCTACGAGAAGTCCTCGGTCGATCTCGCGCTCAAGGACGCGTTCCGCAAGATGCGGGCGTTCCTGATGAACACCAAGGGCCTGAGCGAGGACGAGGCCATATCGCTGATGTCGGTCGCGGTCGATTTCGGGGTCACGCAGGTGGTCGACGGCAACTGGGGCGTCCACGCCATCATCAAGAAGAACCTGTTCGCCGGCGCGGTGGCGTAAGCGCGCCAGCATGGCGGAGGGCGGGTTGCCCGCCGCCGCGGGCTATCCCCGACGGGCGCCGGGGGCGACAAGTCCCCGCGCGTGAAGCGCGCTCGACCCATCCTGCCGGATTAGAGAACAGATTGCGAACGCGGGCTCCGCGCGCATGGAAGGCGGAACGCCCGGGCACCGCGACACGTTGAAGCCCCAATCCGGGGGAGGAGCGGAGTAGTCGATGGCACCGCGTGCGTATTGGAAGGGTTATCTCAAGCTGTCGCTGGTCTCGTGCCCGGTTGCACTCTATCCGGCGAGCTCGCAGCGCGAGAAGATTCGATTTCATCAGATCAACAGGGAGACCGGCAACCGCATCAAGTACCAGAAGGTCGACGCCGAGACCGGCGAGGAAGTCGCCGCCGAGGACATCATCAAGGGCTACGAGGTCGGCAAGGGCGAATATCTGGAGGTCGAGCCCGAGGAGCTCGAGGCGGTGGCGCTCGAGAGCAGGCGCACGATAGATATCGATCGGTTCGCCGCCAAGGACGAGATCGACGAGCTCTATCTCGACACGCCGTATTATCTCGTGCCCGACGGCGAGGTGGGCCAGCAGGCGTTCGCAGTCATCCGCGAGGCGATCAGGAAAGAGGGAATGGTGGGGCTCGCCAAGGTCGTCTTCACCACCCGCGAGCACGTCATTGCGCTCGAGGCGCGCGACAAGGGCATGCTGGGAATCACCCTGCGTTATCCTTATGAGATTCGCCAGCCGGAGCAGTATTTCGAGGATATCCCCGACGAGAAGATCCCCAAGGACATGCTCGAGCTTGCCTCGCACATCGTGGCGACGAAGACCGGCCACTTCGAGCCGGAGAAGTTCGAGGACGACTACGAGAATGCGCTCAAGGAATTGATCCGAAAGAAGCAGTCGGGCAAGCCGATCGAACGCGAGGAGCGCCGGGAACCCGCCAAGGTGATCAACCTCATGGAGGCGCTGCGGCAAAGCGTCGAGGCGGAAAAGAAGCCGCCGAGCGGCCGACAAGCCACCCGGCGCGCGGCGCATCCGCGGCGTTCGCACGCGAAGCGCAGCGCCGGCAGGCGAAAAGCAGGCTAGTGTGGCGACTCTGACGCTTGTATGCGTGTGTCCCGGGCGCAGCGCAACACGGAGTGTCGCGCTGCAGACCCGGGACCGCCCGAAACTCAGTCTTTGTGGCGGCCCCGAATCAGCGGTGCACCACGAGCGCACTATCGGTCCGGATCAATCCGACTTAGCTTGGAAGCGCTCGTGCTGCACAGCATCCGGGACACGCATCTGAGACAACCGTCAGAGACACAACGCGGCGGCAAAAGGAGCTGATCCAGGAATGCCTGGAAAACGCGTGCAATTCGACGACGAGACCTGGCAGGCCATCGATCTGCTCGCCCGCGACCGGATGGTCGATTTTCAGGAGCTCGCCGACGAGGCATTCCGCGATCTCCTGCGCAAGCACAATCGGCCGACGGACTTGAAGACGGCGCTGCGGCAGAGCGCCGGCGAGGCTGCCACGATCCATCGGCTCCCGACAGGCAAACGCCGGAAGAAGCGGCGCGGCGCCGAGTGATTGGCGCGGGACACCCGGATTGGCACGCAGATGCCGAGACGGGCAACTGCAAGGCTCGAGGAGGAAGCGATGCCAACTCGCAAGCGCGGCACGGCCGCAGAGCGCCCGAGCGAAGACGATATCGCGAAGGAGAAGCTGGGCGAGCAGGGAGTCCCGGGAAAGCCGCCGAAGCCGCCGGTAGCGAGCGAGGACGAGCTGCAGATTCCGGCGCCGCTCGATCCGGGTCATACCGCCTAGTCCGGACCTGCGGGTACCGGTCCTCGGGGGCAGCGGATTCATCGGCTCGGCCCTCGTCGCCCGCCTGCTGGCTGCCGGTCATGCGGTCACCGCAGCCGGCATCGCATTCTTCATGCTGATCGCGCATCTCGGCGGCAGGCCTGCGGTGGTGGCCGGGGTTGCCCGAATCGTGGTCATCGCCGATTTCGTGTTCACAGCGACGGCGGTCGTGGCGCAGCCACTGACCGGGGCGCTCGGCTCATGATCGCGCGACCCGATCTTCCCTCTCCCGCGAGGTTTGACGCCGGGGCAGGCATGCGGCACGTCCTGCCGCACGCCGATTTTGACAACGCTCGCGACATGCTCTGGACTGCGTTGGCCGATGCGGCTCCGCCGCCGGCGTGACGCTTACGCGATATCCTCGAGCAGGCGTGAAACGGATCTCGGCTTCGGAGGGCGGTGTTGCAGGAGGTCTTGTCGGTCCGCAACGTGAGCAAGGCCTATCCTGGGATCACCGCGCTCGAGGGCGTCTCGCTGGTGTTGCGGGGCGGGGAAATTCGCGCCCTGTGCGGCGAGAACGGCGCCGGCAAGAGCACGCTGGTCAGGATTCTCATGGGCATCGTCGCGCCCGACGCCGGCACGATCGCGATCAACGGCCGGACGCAATCGGTCGGCGGGCCGCAGCAGGCGCAGGCTCTCGGCCTCGGGCTGGTCGCGCAGGAGCTCAGCCTCGCCCCGCATCTGTCCGTCCTCGACAATATCTGGCTCGGCAGCGCCGAGATTCCGATCCTCCACCGGCGGAAGCGGTTTCGGCGGCGCGCACAAGAGGCGCTCGCGGCGCTCGGGCTTGCCGACTGGGACCTCGATCGCCCGGTCGGCTCGCTGAGCATCGGCCAGCGGCAATTGATCGAGATCGCCCGCCTGCTCGCGCGCGAGGCGCGGGTGCTGATCCTCGACGAGCCGACCGCGACGCTGTCCGATGCCGAGATTGCCCGCATCATCGGCATCCTCAAGCGCCTGGCCACGCAAGGCCGCTCGATCATCTACATCACCCATCGGCTCGGCGAGGTGTTCGAGCTCTGCGATTCGGTGACGGTGCTGCGCAACGGCCGGCACGTCGTCACCGGCCCCGTCGGCGAGATCACGCGCGCGCAGCTGATCGAGCGAATGCTCGGGCGGCCGTTCCGGGACATGTATCCGCGGCCGGCCGGGTGCGCCGACGCGGGTGTCCGGCTGATCGTGGAGGACCTGCAGGTGCGCGGGATCCTGCACGAATTCTCGATGATCGCGCCGCGCGGCCGGATCATCTGCATTGCCGGGCAGATCGGCTCCGGCGCAGACATGGTGACGCGCGCGCTCGCCGGCCTCGTGCCCACGGCGACCGGCAAGGTGACCATCAACGACGAGCCCATGCAGCTCGGCTCAGTGCCGCATTGCATCGCCCGCGACGTGCTCTTCATCCCCGACGACCGCGCCAGCGAGGGCTTGTTTCCGCAGCTGAGCGTGCTCGACAATCTCACCGCGGGCCGGCTCGGCGCCTGCACCTCCATGGGGGTGCTCTCGTGGCCGCGGCTGCGCCGGATGGGCGCGGGCCTCGCCGGTCTGGTCGGGGTCGATCCCGGCCGGCTGCGATCGCGGTCGATCACGCTCAGCGGCGGCAACCAGCAGAAGCTCCTGTTCGGCCGGGCGCTGGCGCGCGCCGAGCCGGGGGTGCTGCTGATGAACGAGCCGACCCGGGGCATCGATGTCGGCGCCCGCGCCGAGATTTATCGGATCATGCGAGGCCTTTGCGACCGCGGCGCGGCCTTGATCATGACCTCGTCCGATCTCGAGGAGGTCGTCGGCATGGCCGATATCGTGATCACGCTTTATCGCGGCCGCATGGTGGCGCGCTACGAGGGGGAAGGCATCACCATGGCGTCCATACTGGCCGACATCACCCACCCGCTGCAGTGACGATGCGCATAATGCCCGCGCACTCCGCGTCACGCCTGGCTCCTGCCGTGGCGGCGCAGGCGCGACGGCTGCGCAGCGATCCCGCCCGGCTGTTCGCCTGGTTGCAGGCCCTCGGCATCTTCATCCTTCTCGCCGTCGTCCTGACCACCCCGGGCTTCCTCGCCAGCCCCAGCATGCTGGCGTTCCTCACCACGGTCTCGTTCATCGGCTGCGTCGCGATCGGGATGACGCTCGTCACCATCAGCGGCAACATCATGTCTTTCGCGCTGGGGGCCACGGTCGGGGTGACCGCGATGGTGTTCATCCTGGCGGCAAACCGGCTGGGGTTCGGCGCCGGGCTGATCGTCGCCCTGATGTTCGGCTCGCTGCTGACCGGGCTGCAGGGTTTTCTGATCGGCTGGGTGCGCGCCAACCCCATCATCATCAGCATTGCCGCCCTCGCTCTCATCTACGGCGGCACCCAGGCGTTCACGGAGAAGGGCACGATCTACGCCGACCCCGGCATCGTGCCGAGGCTCGCCAAGGGCAAGCTCGCCGGGATTCCCATGGAATTCCTGGTCTTCCTCGTCTGCGCTCTGACCGCGCAGTTCATCCTCACCATGACCCGGTTCGGGCGGCACCTGGTCATGGTCGGCTCGAACCTGCGCGCCGCCGAGGTTGTCGGCATCCGCACCTGGCGAACCGTCACCGGGGCCTATCTGTGGGCGGGCCTGTTTACCTCGCTTGCCGGCATCATGCTGGGCATCCGCTACGATTCCGCGAACATGGATTATGGCGTCGCCTACGATTACGACGCCATCGCCGCCGTGCTGGTGGGCGGCACCGCGATCGGCGGCGGCACCGGGTCGGCGCTGCGCACTTTCGCCGGCGCCATGGTCATCGCCGCGGTCCAGGTGATGCTGCTCCTCAGAGGGCTGCGGCAGGAGTGGCAATACCTGGCGGCCGGGCTGATCGTGCTCGCGGTCATCGTGCTCCAGGTCCGCGGGAGCGGGCGATGAAGCTCGGCCGTGCGCCTTCTCCACATCTGCGGCCGTTCGCCGTGCTCACCGCCTGCGTGATCCTCCTCGCCGCGCTCGACATGGGGCAGGGCCGCTTCCTCAGCGCGGCGACCGCCTACAGCACCCTGCAGATCTTTGCGACGGTGAGCCTGGTGACGCTGGGGCTGGGGCTGACCATGATGATCCGCGAGTTCGATCTGTCGGTCGTCGGCATGTACGGCATGGCCGGCTGCATCGCCGTGCTCACCGGCACCGACCATCCCTGGCTGGGGCTCGGCCTGGCGCTGGCGATCGGTCTCGCTGCCGGCGTCGTGCAGGGCAGCATCATCGTGCGGCTGCACCTGTCGTCGGTGGGAGTGACGCTCGGCGGCCTGCTGGTGTTCGTCGGGATCGCATTCGTGCTGACCGAGAGCCGCTCGCTCCCCTACGAGAATCTCGGCGTCGCGCTGCTCCTCAACCAGCGCCTGGGCGGCATCTTCTCCATCCGCAGCCTGGTCGCGTGCGGCTTCTTCGCCGCCGCGGCGATCGGCTTCGCCTGGACGCGTTTCGGCCGCGACATCATCGCGGTCGGCAGCGACCCCCGGGCCGCGCTGACGAGCGGGGTCAGGATCGGCCCGCTGACCGTCGCAATCTTTGCATTCTCCGGATTTTGCGCCGCGCTGTCCGGCGCGCTGCTGAGCTACAGCCTTGCCTCCGCCTCGCCAGCGGGACTCTCGGACGTCATCGCGCCGGCTGCGGCGGGCGCCATCCTCGGCGGCGTCTCGCTCGGCGGCGGCACCGGCCGGCCGCTCGGTATCGCCGCGGGTGCGCTCACCCTCGCGGTGCTGCGGTCCGGGCTCAACGCCATCGGCGCTCCGCCGTTCGTCAACGACGTGGTCATGGGCACGGTTCTGCTGACCGTGGCCGTGCTGGATGGTCCTGATCTGATGCGCCGGCTGATCGGGGTGAGCCGATCGGCACGCCGGTGTTGACCCATCGCCGAAGCCCGCCTGCCGGACGGATGCTGCCGGACATGGAGCGAGCTTTCGCCGCGTGCCCGGACCGCGTCCTTGGACGGTTGCGCAGCTTCCGCGCGGGTCCTACAAATGTGCCAAAAGGCCACAAGACGATGCGAGGGAGGTAAACCATGACGAGGCTGGCCATCGCGCTGCTCACCATGCTCGGTCTGTGGTTGCCGATCCCCGGCATCGCCGCCACCGGTCCGCAGGGAAAGAAGATCGCTTTTCTCGTCACCTCGCCGACGCATCCGTTCATTGCCGCGCTGAGCAAGACGTTTCTCTCCCGCGCGAGCTCGTTCGGCATGGAGGTGAATACCGTCAGCCAGCATTTCGATGCCGCCCTGCAGGCGCAGCAGGTCGACGACGCGATCGCCCGCAAGTTCGACATGCTGGCGATCATCGCCGGCTCGGAGCAGGCAATCATCCCGGCGCTGATCCGTGCCAAGCAGGCCGGCGTTCCGGTGCTCCTGATCAACTCGCCGCCGCGCGACGGCGCGGAGGATCTCTATCTCAGCTTCGTCGGCGAGGACCACGTCGAGCTCGGCCGTATCACCGGTGAGGCGGTGTTGCAGGCGCTCAAGCAGGGCGGCCGGGACGGCGGCAGGATCGCGCTGGTCACGGGGTCGCTGCAGGAAGGCGTCGGACCGCGTCGCGTCGCCGGGTTCCGCGAGGCGATCAAGGCGAATCCGCAAGCGGAGATCGTCGCCGTCGAAGACGCCAAATGGCAGACCGATCTCAGCGAGCGCATAGCCGGGCAGCTGTTCGCGCGGTTTGCGGCGCAGGGCGGCCTCGACGTGGTCTACGGCATGGCCGACAACCAGGCGGTCGCCGTCATCCAGGCGGCCAAGGCGGCGAGCATCCCGCTCGGCCTGCAGAAGGGCCAGCTCATCGTCGTCGGCAGCAATTGCCTCAAGCAGGGCATTGCCGCCATCAAGGCTGGCGAGCAGTACAGCACCGGCACCCAGGTGCCGACCCGCACCGGGCTGAAGGCCGCCGACATGATCGCCGATTATTTCAACGGCAAGTCGCTGCCGAAGAAGGAGATCCTGCCGGTCGAGACCGTCACCAGGGCCAATGTCGACAAATGGGAAGAGGCTTGCTCATACTGAGCCTCCCCGCCGGCCGCCGCCGCAAGATCTCGAGCGATCCAGGAGCAACAAGTCATGACCGAACGTGCGTCCCAGAGCGACGCGGAATTCTTCCGGCAACGGGGTTTCGGGCTGAAGATTGGCTTCGGCGAGCGCCCGGCGCTGCTCGTCATCGACATGCTCAAGGCCTTCACCAATCCGCAGATGATGCTCGGGGCCAACCTCGATCGTGAGATCGAGGCGATCAAGCCGCTGCTCGCCGTCGCGCACGAGCGCAAGATCCCGGTGATCTTCTCGACGGTGATCTACAACGACGCCGACCTCAAGGACGCCGGCATATGGGCGCTCAAGCAGAAGGGCGTGGCGACGCTGAAGGGCGGCACCGAGGGGGTCGAGGTCGATTCGCGGCTTGACTTCCGCAGGACCGACAGCCTGCTGGTGAAGAAATACGCTTCGTGCTTCTTCGGCACCGATCTGATCTCACGGCTGCTGAGCGCTCGCGTGGACACGCTGATCATCGTCGGCTGCACTACCAGCGGCTGCGTGCGCGCCACCGCCGTCGATGCGGTGCAGACCGGGCTGCGGCCGATGGTAGTGCGGGAAGCGGTGGGCGATCGCTCCGCAGCGGCGCACGAGCAGAGCCTGTTCGATCTCGACGCGAAATACGCGGACGTGGTCTCGCTCGAGGAGACGCTCCACTACCTGCGCCGCATCGGCCATAACGTCGCCGCATAGGCGCGGTCGCCGTGCGCCGGGGAAGCACGCCTGCTCCGTCTCCCCCAGCCTGCACGGAGCCGGATCAGGCGCGCCCGGCCGCTCGCTTCCGCCCGGGCTCGACAAGGCGGTTTGAGGGCCAGCAGCACAGGGAACGGGAAAACCAATGGCGCAAGCTTCGCAGGCTCCCCAGGAGCACGACCGCTACCCCTATTCCGCCATCGTCGATCGGCCGCCGCTGCGCTGGCCGAACGGGGCGCGGGTGGCCGTATGGGTCATCCCCAACATCGAGCATTTCCTGTTCGACCGGCCGTCCACATCCGTCACCCAGGTGACGACGAGCCTGGTCCCCGACGTGCTCAACTATTCCTGGCGCGACTACGGCGTGCGTGTCGGCATCTGGCGAATGATGGAGGTGATGGACAGGCACGGGGTCAAGGGCACCGTCGCGCTGAACTCCGACGTGTGCCGGCACTATCCGCGCATCATCGAGGGCGGCAATCAGCTGGGCTGGGAGTGGATGGGCCACGGCACCAACAATTCGACCCTGATCAACCGCCAGGCCGAGGACGAGGAAACGCAGCTCATCAAGCACGTCGTCGACACCATCAAGGCGGGCACCGGGCAGCAGCCGCGCGGCTGGCTCAGCCCCGCGCTGAGCGAATCACATCGCACGCTCGACATTCTGGCGGCGAACGGCATCCAGTATGTCGGCAACTGGGTGAACGACGAGCAGCCCTACCCGATGCGGGTGAAGACCGGCTCGATGATCTCGATGCCGTACTCGATCGAGCTCAACGACATTCCCGTGTTCCTCGACCAGGGCCAGTCGCCGGAGACCTTCGGCAGGATGATCTGCGATCAGTTCGACATCCTCTACGAGGACGGCGCCAGGACCGGTCGGGTCATGTCGATCTGCCTGCACCCGTTCCTGATCGGTCATCCGCACCGCAGCAAGCACTTCGATCGCGCGCTCGCGCACATCAGATCGCGCCAGGAGGTCTGGGTCACCACCGGAGGCGAGATCAACGACTGGTACCGGAAGAGCTGCTTGCAGAAATAGTCCGGACGCCTCGCAGGAGAGACTATGTCCATCTTCGCCGTCAACCATCTCTGTCGCGAGGTCCTGCGCGATCACGCGTTCCGCGCGGCAATGCGGTCCGATCCGGGGAAAGCGCTCGCGTCTCTCGACCTGACCGAGGAGGAGCGGCGGGCACTGCTCGCCGGAGACGTGGGCGGCCTGTTTCGGATGGGCGCCAACGCCTTCCTCATGAACTATCTGGCGCGTTTCGAGGTCTGCGGCCTCACCACCGAGGTCTACAGCCAGCGCATGCGGGCGGTGAAGGTCGACGAGACCGGGCAGCCGATGGATTAAGAAGGCGGACCAGGGCGGTCGGAGACAGATCGATGGCGCAGATCGTGGCCGGGTTCGGCGTTCCTCATACCCCGATCTTTCCGCATTTCGTGAAGCGCGACGGTCCCGACTGCGAGATCGCGAAGCTGTTCGGGGCGCAGAAGCAGGAGCTCGCCGCCGCCAGGCCCGACGTCATCGTGATGTTCGACACCGATCATCTCAACACCTTCTTTCTCGATTGCCTGCCGGTCTTCGCCGTCGGCATCGACACGAGCTTCAGGGCGCCCAACGACGAGCCGAGGGACGTGCCCGATTACGTCGTGCCGTCGCTGCCCGACCTCGCCTCGCACATCCGATCGGCGGTCATCTCCGACGGATTCGACGTGGGGATGACGCAGAGCTACTCGGTCGATCATTCGGTGATCGTCCCGCTGCACTTCCTCACGCCGGAGATGAACGTGCCGGTGGTTCCGTTGTTCGTCAGCGGGCACGTGCCGCCGCTGCCCTCGGCGTCGCGCTGCCATGCGCTCGGCCGCGCCGTCGCACAGGCGATCGAATCCTGGCCCGCTCCGCTGCGGGTCGTGGTGATGGGAAGCGGCAGCTTCTCCCTCGAAGTGGGCGGCCCGCGCATGGCGCCCGGGCGCAGCGACGGAGTGCCCGACCCGGACTGGGCGATGCGCGTGGTCACCTCCCTGCGCGAGCAGAAGATCGAGCGGCTGATCGCCGAATCCACGCAGCGCCAGCTGCTGAAGGCCGGCAATGTCGGCGGCGAGCTGCTCAACTGGATCGCCATGCTCGGCGCCATCGGCAACCGCAAGCCCGACTATGTCGCCCCGCAGATGCAGAACGGGCACGCCTACGGCGTGTGGCGCTGGAGCTGAGGGCTGCGCCTACGGTGTTGCGTCTTGCCGCGCCCGTTGCCCGAACAGGACGGCCCGCACCTCGGGGGCGTTCACGTCGACCCGGAACGCCGCTTCCACCCTGATCGCCAGTCCGCGCTTGACGGCCGGACGCGCGGTGACTGCCGCCAGCCAGCGTCGGAGGTGGGGAAAGCCGCTCAGATCGTGACCGAAACGCTCGGCGCGGCTCACCCAGCCGATGCAGGCGATATCGGCGATGGAATAGCGGCCGGCGAGGAACTCGCGCTGCGCGAGCCGCGCGTCCATGATGCCGTAGATGCGGTCCATCTCATTGGCGAAGCGCTCGATGGCGTAGGGCAGCTTCTCCGGCGCGTAGTTGCGGAAATGGTTGGCCTCGCCAGCCTTCGGCCCGAGATTGGCCATCTGCCAGAACAGCCATTGATCCACCTCGACCCGCCCGCGCTCGCTCCGGGGATAGAGCTTGCCGGTCTTGCGGCCGAGATATTGCAGGATCGCGCCCGACTCGAAGATCGAGATCGGCTTGCCGCCGGGGCCTGAGTGATCGACGACGGCTGGAATGCGATTGTTCGGCGAGATCGCCAGAAACTCGGGCTTGAATTGCTCGCCCTTGGCGATGTTGACCGGGATCAGATTGTAGGGGAGCTCGCACTCCTCGAGCATGACCGTGATCTTCCACCCGTTCGGGGTCGGCCAGAAATACAGATCGATCGGCTTGCCGGCGCCGGCCGGCCGGCTGAGCGCTCTCCGGCGCAGCGTCCCGGCTGCCGCTCTCGTCCGGCGGCCTGCGATGGCTTTCCGCCCTGGTCTTTTCACTTCTCGCCGCATCCGGCGCTCCATACGACGCCGCCTCCCGCGACCGGCGCCGAGCCGGGCAAACCCGTGGACGGCAGCGACCAAATTGACCTATCGTGGCCTGCTTGGTTGCCGTTCCGGCTCGCCGCCTGCTCCCGCGGCTCGCGCAAGGGCAGATGATAGCCGAGAATGCCACAATCTCCTCCGCAATCTGCTCGAGGGCACCCCCATGTTGAAGACCGTCCTTGCCGCCGCATTCGCGATCGGGATCGCTGCCGCGATCTCGCCAGACAGCCTTGCCGCGCCTGAACTGCGCATCGCGCAGGCAACCACCCCGCAGACGACGCCTACGCCCGCGCCGCCGCAGCAGAAGGCAACAACGAAGAAGCCGCTCACCGCGCAGCAGCAGAAGATGAAGACGTGCGCCGGGCAGTGGGCCGAGGAAAAGACGAAGACCGGCGCCAAGGGTCGCGCGGCCTACCGAAAATTCATGAGCGATTGTCTGAAGAAGCCGGCGGCCTGAGGCAGCTGCAGGGCGACGCAGCCGCCCTGCCCCGTATCTTCCTGGCCGACAGCGCGGGCGATCCTGCCCGCGCTTCGCTTTTTCGTGCGGCGCGCCGAGCCCCGCAGAAAGATCAATGCGAGGGGCGCAACGTAAGCCGCCGCTGCGGTGGGAAGCGGCGACGGCGCTTCCACGATTCGACCGCGGAGAGAGCCCGTGGCGCTGGCCAACGCCGGGACTGGATTGAACCGAGGGCGTCGGTGAGAGGTCGGGGCCTCACAATTCCGCAGCAGCCACGCAACGGCACGCTGCGGACATTGCCCCCTCTTCGCATTCGGCGCAGAGCGGAGAAAAGCAGAAGCCTCGTCTCCAGTCTCGCCGACGCCCTCTGCTATCGACCGGAGCCGGCGGTGTCGAACAGCGATCGCGATGCGCTTGTCGCTTTCGACTCGCGCCGGCCCGTGTGACGCAGTCATCGACTCTCGGTCGAGGTCGAAGACCGAGAAGCGGCGCCTGCTTATTTCTTCTTCCGGCGGGTCTTTTTCGCGCCCTTCTTCGCCGCCTTCGCCGTCTTCCTTCGCTTCTTCGCCATGCTGCCCTCCTAGCCTGAGTGAGTGGCGATTTCGTAACAGTGCGCGCGGGGATCGCGAGCACTGCATTGGGCTTACTACAGCGCGACAAAAAAACCAGTGTTTTCGCTGAATCGAGCACGGCCGCGCGTGCGCTGACACCAGATCTTGCCTGCAAACGGATCGCATCATCGGCGCGGATGGACGCGCAGCACGCGTCGAGAATTTTCGCCGTCATCTCCCTCGACTCGCACGAAATGCCGATGGCATCGGAGTTTCCGATGCGTCCGGAGCTTTGCTGCCGGCGCTGCGCGAGGCAGACGAGTGCCACGCGAGCGGCATCGACATCGGGTGCTGACGAAACGTTAAGCATAGGAAGCGAGTTGTGCAAAAAATTCAGTTGAGAGGCTTGCCGGCGCGGCTTGCGCCGCCGGATTTGACGCGAATCGCGCGAATCACCCGCTGATTCGCGGAACCGATCGCACGCGATCGAGGAGTGAACGCGGAGCTTGGCGCGCGCGCTGCTGCATCCGCGACCATTCCACGGCCTCGCTCACGCGGCGCTCTCTCCCGATCCGAGCTTGGTCCTGAGCAGGTCGTTGACTGCCTGCGGGTTGGCCTTGCCGGCGGTCGCCTTCATCACCTGACCGACGAACCAGCCGATCAGCGCCGGTTTCGTCCTCGCCTGCAGCGCCTTCTCGGCGTTGCCGGTGATGATCTCGTCGACGACCTTCTCGATCGTCGCGAGATCGGTCACCTGCTTGAGCCCGCGCGCTTCCACCAGCGCGTGCGGGTCGCCGCCTTCGCTCCAGATGATCTCGAACAAGTCCTTGGCAATCTTTCCGGAAATGGTGCCGGCCGCGATCAGGTCGAGGATCGCGCCGAGCTGCGCGGGCGAGACGGGTGAATCGGCAATGTCGCGGCTTTCCCTGTTGAGCCTTCCGGCGAGCTCGTTGATCACCCAGTTGGCCGCGGCCTTGGGATCGCGGCCCTTGGCGGCTGCCTCGAAAAACTCGGCGGCGGCGCGCTCGGCCACCAGCACGCTCGCATCGACGGGCGAAAGCCCGTGCTCGCGGACGAAACGCGACTTCTTCTCGTCCGGCAGCTCCGGCAGATGCGCCTTCAGGCCCTCGACATACGCGGCGGTGAGCTCGAGCGGCAGCAGGTCGGGATCGGGAAAATAGCGGTAATCGTGCGCCTCCTCCTTGTTGCGCATCGAGCGGGTCACGCCCCGCTCGGGATCGAACAGCCGCGTTTCCTGCTCGACGACGCCGCCCTCCTCGAGAAGGCCGATCTGGCGCCGCGCCTCATGCTCGATCGCCTGGCCGATGAAGCGGATCGAATTGACGTTCTTGATCTCGCAGCGGGTCCCGAGCGGCGCGCCCGGCCTGCGCACCGACACGTTCACGTCGGCACGCAGATTGCCTTTCTCCATGTCCGCATCGCAGGTGCCGAGATAGCGCAGGATGCTGCGCAGCTTGGAGACGTAGGCCTTGGCCTCATCGGCGGAACGCAGATCAGGCCTGGAGACGACCTCCATCAGCGCCACCCCCGCCCGGTTAAGGTCGACGCACGACATGCTCGGATGCCGGTCGTGCAGCGATTTGCCGGCGTCCTGCTCGAGGTGCAGCCGCTCGATCCCAACCCTGACCGTCTCTCCCTCCGGCATGTCGACGAGCACCTCGCCTTCGCCGACCAGCGGCGATTTGTACTGGCTGATCTGATAGCCCTGCGGCAGATCCGGGTAGAAGTAGTTCTTGCGGTCGAACACCGAGCGCAGATTGATGCACGCGTTGAGGCCGAGGCCGGTGCGAACCGCCTGCCTGACGCACTCCTCGTTGATCACCGGCAGCATGCCGGGCATGGCGGCATCGACCAGCGATACCTGTGAATTGGGCTCGCCGCCGAACGTGGTCGAGGCGCCCGAGAAAAGCTTCGACTGCGAGGTGACCTGGGCATGGATTTCCATGCCGATCACCACCTCCCAGTCGCCGGTCTCGCCTTTGATCAGCCTGCTTTTGTCACGCATCCGCCGTTCGTCTAGGCCCTGGGCGAGCGAGCCACAAGCATGGGTTTCGCCAGGGGAGGCTCGAGCCGCCGCCAACGCGAGGAGACAGCTGCGGAAAATGCGCTTTGCCACAACTGCGCCGCAGTTCCAAGCGGCGCCGGGATGCGCGGGAACCACGCTCCGCCGCCGGCGTTGGCCGGACGACATGTGCCTGCGAGGAGGGTGTTCATGGGTCAGACCTTCAACGGAAAGCTCGGCGCGATCCTGGGTGCGATCATCGCGGCCGCAGTGATCATTTTCCTGCTCAGCGGGGGCGAGCACGTCGGCAAGAAGACCGTCGACAGCGACGACGATCTTCCGCCGGTCGCAACCGGAACGTCGAATCCGAGATAGCAATCCGTGCAGGCCTCGTGCCGGCTGCCAGCGAAAGTATCCTCCGGAGCGGGCCGGGGCAGCCGATCCAAACTAGTATCGGGACGCCTGGAGCATCGAAGGCGCCTGCGAGCGGTGCCCACGCGCCGATCAGGGCGCATCGAGCAGCGAACGCGCGATCGTCTTCCACTCGGCGTCGCTTGCAGCCTGCGACGGCGTCCGGCCGGCCTGGCGGTACCAATAGCGGGCATTGTCGAGGTCGCCTTCGAGGCGATGCAGATACGCGTGCACCCAGGCGCAATCCTTTCCGCCCTGGTCCATGACGACCTTGTGCGCCTTGTCCCACGCCCCCTTCCCCGCCCACCACAGCGCGAGCTGCGCGGAAGACAAGTCGGCCGGAGGCCTGGAATTCACCAGCGAGTCTTCGAATTCGGCCAAATTCATCTGTGGGCACCCTCGAGCAGGCCCCTCACCACCACTTCGGCGGAGCGAAGCGACCCGCCGCCTGCTCCATGACATGGCCGAGGGAGAAAAGAGTCTCCTCGTCGAAGGGCCGGCCGATGAGCTGCAGCGCGAGCGGCAGGCCCTCGGCGGAAAGGCCGCCCGGCAGCGAGATCGCCGGCAGGCCCGCCATGTTGACGGTCACGGTGAACACGTCGTTGAGGTACATCTCGATCGGATCGGTGCCGCCCTTCTCGCCGATTCCGAAGGCGGCCGAGGGGGTGGCCGGCGTCAGGATCGCACCGATGCCGGCTGCGAACACCTGCTCGAAATCCCGCTTGATCAGGGTGCGCACCTTCTGCGCCCGCAGATAATAAGCGTCGTAGTAGCCGGCCGAGAGCACATAGGTGCCGATCATGACGCGCCGGCGCACCTCCTTGCCGAAGCCCGCCGCGCGCGTCTTCTCGTACATCTCGCCGATGTCGCGTCCGGCGACACGCAGGCCATAGCGCACGCCGTCGTAGCGCGCGAGATTGGACGAAGCCTCGGCGGGCGCGACGATGTAATAGGCGGGGAGGGCGTGCCTGGTGTGCGGCAGCGACACCTCGACGACCTCGGCTCCGGCGGCTCTGAGCCAGTCGGCGCCGCGCCGCCACAACTGCTCTATCTCGGCGGCCATGCCGTCGACGCGGTATTCCCGCGGAATGCCGATCTTCATGCCCTGGACCGTCCTGCCGATGGCCGCCTCGAAATCGGGGACTGGCCGCTCGACCGAGGTCGTGTCCCTGGCATCGTGCCCCGCCATCGAGGTGAGCAGGATGGCGGCATCGCGCATGCAGCGGGCAAACGGCCCGGCCTGATCGAGCGAGGATGCAAAAGCGACGATGCCCCAGCGCGAGCAGCGGCCGTAGGTCGGCTTGATGCCGACGATGCCGGTGAGCGCGGCGGGCTGGCGAATCGAGCCGCCGGTGTCGGTGCCGGTCGCGCCCAGGCAGAGCTCGGCCGCTACCGCGGCGGCCGAGCCGCCCGACGAGCCGCCGGGAACGAGCGGGGTATTGGCGCCGCGCCTGCGCCAGGGCGAGATCACCGGCCCGAAGAACGAGGTCTCGTTCGACGAGCCCATGGCAAACTCGTCGTTGTTGAGCTTGCCGAGAAGGACTGCGCCGTCGCGCCACAAGTTCGCGGTGACGGCCGATTCGTAGCTCGGCACGAAATTGTCCAGCATGTGCGAGCAGGCGGTGGTGCGCACGTCCCTGGTCGCGAAGACGTCCTTCACGCCCAGCGGGATTCCCTCGAGCGGGCGTGCATCGCCCGAGCCGAGGCGAGCGTCCGCCGCCTTCGCCATCGCCCGCGCCGCCTCCGGCGTCTCCAGCACGTAGGCGTTGAGCACCCGCGCCTTCTCCATTGCGGAGAGGTGCGCTTCGGCCAGCTCGACGGCGGAGAGCTCGCGCCGGCGCAGGCGATCACGGGCGTCGGCGAGCGTCAGCGAGGTGAGCTCGGTCATTCGGCGCCGGGGCTGTCGCAGACGAACGCATTCTGCCCGCGTCTCGCCGGGGCCTTCTGCCGATACAGCACCGTGCCGTCCGGATCGCGCGTGATCTCGATCTCGCCCGGCTGCGGCAAGCCCATATTCGTCAAGTCCTCGGGGGTGAAGCCTTCCGGCATCTCGCCGCGCGCGATCTGCTCCATGAGCTGAAAGCGGAGGAAATTCTCCGCCCCTTCACAGGCGAGACACATGGCTATTCCACCACCTTGGGAACAAGAAAGAAGCCGTCCTCGGTCGCCGGAGCATTCCTGAGCACGTCGTTGCGGATGCCGCCGTCGGTGACCTTGTCCTCGCGCTTCTTCATCTGCATCGGCGTTACCGAGGTCATCGGCTCGATCCCGCTCACGTCGACCTCGGCCAACTGCTCCACGAAAACGAGGAACGCATTGAGCTCCTCCTGCAGCTGCGGCACTTCCTCCTCGGCGACGGCGATGCGCGCGAGACGGGCGAGGCGGCGGACGGTATCGGCGTCAATGGACATCCGGGCTCCATTCGGCTCGCAGGCAGCGCTCATGCGCGGACAGGCCGCGACTATCGAGCTATAGCAAGGGCCCCTCCCCTGCGCCAAGCAGCGATGAGCTTGCACGGGCGTCCCAAAACGCAGATATAAGGAGCATGGACGCGCCAAACCCGTCGGCCAACCCGACCTTTGCCAGTCGTACCCCGCTCCACGTCGGCGCGGTCGGGCTCAAGGTGCGCGATCTCTCCCGTCTCACCGACTTCTACTCGCACGTGCTCGGGCTCGGCGTGCTCGCGCGCGGCAGCGAGGGCGCCACCCTCGGCGCCGGCGCCACGCCGCTCCTTCACCTCGAGGCACGACCGGACGCCAGGCCGGACGACGCGCGCGAAGCCGGCCTCTATCACACCGCCTTCCTGATGCCGACACGGGGTGACCTCGCCCGCTGGGTGTTGCACGTGGCGCGCAACAAGGTGCCGCTCACCGGCGCCTCCGACCATGCGGTGAGCGAAGCGTTCTACCTCGACGATCCCGAAGGCAACGGCGTCGAGGTCTACGGCGACCGGCCGGCTGCGAGCTGGCAATGGACCGGCAACGACCTGCGGATCACCACCGATCCGCTCGATATCGACGACATCCTCCGCGAAGTGGCGCCGACATCGGCCTATGCCGCGGCGCCCGAGGGCCTGCGCATCGGCCATGTACATCTGCGCGTCGGCGACGTCGGCGCTGCCGAGCGCTTCTATCGCGACGCCGTCGGTCTCGACGTCACTCGCCGTCGGCAGGGGGCGAGCTTCATGTCGTCGGGGCGCTACCACCACCATATCGCCGCCAATGTCTGGCACAGCGCCGGTGCGTTGCGCCGCGACGACGGTCGAGCGGGCCTGTCCTGGCTCGCGCTCGAAGCGAGCGATGGCCCCGCGTTCGACGCGGTCAAGGCTCGCCTGAGCGGGGCGGGCATGCCGCTCGCGGCAACGGCGGGAGGCTTCGAGACTGCCGATCCCTGGGGCACGCGCGTCCGGGTGCTGCGGGCTTGAGTTTTTCCGCCCACACGACGCGCCACAACGGCAAGATCGCTTCGGCCGAGCCTGCCTTGCGCAGCGGTGCGCAGCGATTTTCCTGACCTTGCGCCCTAGTACCTCTGCGCAATGATTTCGACCGTTTGAATCGTGGCGTCAAAATCACTGCGCAAAGGTGCTACGCGCCGGTGCCGAGCGTGCGCAGTCGCGCCATCGCCTCCTCGGCGAGCCGTCGGGTCACCTCGGCGGCGGGCAGCGCGCGCCCGAGCGCTGCCGCTTGCCCTGCCCACATCGGCGAGAAGTCGCCGGAGCCCTGCGCCTCGGCCTTGGCGCGCAAGGGTGCGAGCGCCCCGGCCGCCAGGGGAAATTCCGGGGCGAACTCCGATATCGGGCCGAGCTCGCGCATCAGCCGGTTGACGATGCCGCGGGAGGGACGGCCGGTCATCAGATTGGTCACCGCGGTCGCGTCGTCCTGCACCGCCTTCAGCGCGGCCCGGTGTGGGGCGGAGATTTTCGATTCCGGGCACCACAGATAAGCGCTGCCGAGCTGCACGCCGGCCGCGCCCAGCGCAAAGGCGGCCGCAATCGCCCGGGCGTCGGTCACGGCGCCCGCGGCAATGACCGGGACCTTGACCGCATCGACCACCTGCGGAACGAGGGCGAAGGTGCCGACCTGCGCGGCGAGGTCGTCGCGCAGGAACATGCCGCGATGTCCGCCGGCCTCGTAGCCCTGGGCGATCACCGCATCGGCGCCGGCCGCCTCCAGCCAGCGCGCCTCGGCAACCGTGGTTGCCGAGCTCATCACCCGCGCGCCCGCCGCCTTGACCCGCGCGAGAAGCTTGCCGTCGGGGAGCCCGAAATGGAAGCTCACGACCTCGGGCTTGAGCTCCTCGATCAGCTCGCAGAAGGCGGTGTCGAACGCCGCACGGTTGCTCGAGGGGATCGGGGCCGCCGGGTCGATGGCGAGCTCGCGGTAATACGGCGCCAGCCGCTCGCGCCAGCGCATTTCCCGCGCATTGTTGAGCTGCGGGGCGGCGTGACAGAAGAAATTGACGTTGACCGGCTTTGCGGCGCGCGCGCGGAACCTGCCAATCTGATCGCGCAGCTGATCGGGATTGAGCATGGCGCAGGGCAAGGATCCGAGCGCTCCCGCCTGGGCAACCGCCGCCGCAAGCTCCCAGTCCATTGCTCCCGCCATCGGCGCCAGCACGATGGGCAGCTCGATCCTGAACAGGTCGATCAGACGCCGATCCGGCCACATGTCCTGATTCCGTCGAGCCGCGGGGTCTGCCCCTAGGCCGAGACCGGTGCGGGCACCGGGGAAGCCAGCGGCACGGCCGCCGGTCGGTACCTGACTGCGGTGGCGCGCCGCTGCCGCCAGCGCTCGAATGGGGCATCGACGAAATGAACGTAGGCGATCGCCAGCAGCACCGTGAGCGCCGCCATCGCCAACGCGAAGACGTCCCGATCGGCAATCGGTCCGGCGAGCCTCGTCGCGATCACCCCGCCGAAGCCGAAGACGGCGAGATGACCGAGATAGATCGGGTAGGACAGCTCGCCGAGCCATCGGTCGAGCCTGAAGCGGCGGGACACGTCAAACAGTGCCGGCAAGGCCAGCAGGACCAGGATGAAGAACTTGTGATTGTCGAGGAGGTCCAGGTGCTGCTGCACCAGCACGATACCGATGAAGCTCGCGCTGATGGCCAGCGACACCGGAAAGTGCATCACTCCGCGCGATTGCATTTGCGCGTAGATGCGGTGACCGAGTGCCCCGGCGAGAAACAGCCCGATCTCGAACGGAAAGAAGCGGTAGACGAAGCCCGACCCGTCGAGCCCATAGGCGTGCGCCAGCGACCGCAACAGGTAGGTGCCGAGAATGACGGCGGCCAATGCCGCCGAGCGAAACCGCAACAGGAACGGGGCGATCGCGTAGAACATCAGCTCGAGCGACATGCTCCATGCCTGCGGTATCATCTGGAAAGTGCCGAGATGCGGAGTGTGCAGGTCGGAATTGAGCACCGGAATGAGCAAGCCGTCCTGATAGGCGAGCCACATGGCCCATTCCTGCGTCAGGATGAAAGCATTCGAGAGCAGGAGCCAGACGCGGGTGATGAAGGTCATCTCGGGCCAATGCTGGACGAATTGCGCATGGACCCCGTATCGGATGCCCAGAAGGACATAGACCAGCGCGTGCATCGCCAGGATGAAAAGGCAGAACGACCAGTAGGGCACGTAGATGCGCAGCGCCCGGTTGCTGTAGAATAGCGATCGGCCTTCGGCAGTTCTCGCGTCGTATTTCTCGGCGAGCACGAGCGAGATGAGAAAGCCCGAGATCATGTAAAAGCATTGGACGGCCATCCGGCCGTTCATGATGTAGTAGCCCCAGACGGTGCCGAAGTGACTTAAGGCGACCGCGAGCGCCAGCAAGAAGCGCAAAGTGCCCAAAGGAGCCCCCCTCCCCGGCAAGCCGGCGCAGCCAGCCACACCGGCGCGGTAGTGTAGGTCTGAATGGGGCCGCTCTGCGGCAGTCCCCCGCCTCGGCCCGACGACAGGAGCGATTCGATGCCAGGATGTCGCGGACGGCTCGCCGGCACCGCAGCTCGCTTGGCGCTGCTCGTCGCCGCGGCCACAGCCCGAAGGTGATCCAGGCGATCGCGCTCAAGCTCGATTGAGCCTGTCGCACCGGCGCGCCGCTGCATTTTGCCGCGCCTGCGGGAACGCGGCGCAGCAGCGCGACTGCGGTCGCGCATCTGCGGCAACCCGGTTGGTTACCGATGGGAACTAAACCCGCTCCAGCCCGTTGATATCGCATCAGCATCACTCGGAGGAGTTCGGGAGGCGGTCCTGCTGACAGGGGGGCGCCGAATAGACGCGCCAAAAATATGGAGACCCCCATGTCCATGACTTCCACTGAAACCTTGCCGGCCCAGGCGGCCGGCTATGGTGCCTTTGCCGATGCCATCGGCGGAATTGCGACCATCGTCCTGTCCATCATCGCGCTCGCCGGGGTGCGCAGCGACCTGATGGTGCCGATCACCACCATCGTCTTCGGAGCGGCCCTGCTCATCCAGAGCGGGGCGCTCCTGTCGGAGTATGCCCAGATCATCTTTCCGCCCGGGGCCACCGGCTCGAGCCAGGAGTTCAGCGGCGGAACGCTGTCGGCCGTGTTCCTGGTTGGCGCGGGCGGAATCGTGCTGGGGGTCCTCGCCCTGCTGGGGATCGCCCCCGCAGTGCTGACAGCGGTCGCCGTGATCGGCTTCGGCAGCGCGCTTGCGCTCTCCAGCAATGCCGTCTGGCACCTGCATCTGCTGATGCAGTTCTCGAGCCGAGCCAGAGAGACGCAGCACGCGCAGCAGCTCGGGAGCGAGATCCTCGCCCGCGAGATGGCGTCGGGCTCGGCGGCCATGCAGGCGCTGGCGGGACTGGCGGCGGTGGTGCTGGGAATCATCGCGGTGGCGGGCAGCAACTCGGCCGTCCTGACCCTGGTTGCGCTCCTGGTTCTCGGGACCACTCTGGTGCTGACCGGCAGCGCGTTGAGCGGAGCGGTTCTGAGCTTCATGCGGCCGAGCGTGCAACCGATGGCCGGCGCGATGACGACCAGCGGCATGTAGACCCGGAAAACCGGATCCGCAGTGATCAGCGAAAGCCCGCGCCCCGGCACCCAACCGGGGCGCGGCAGCGTTTTGCAGAGAAGACACGCCGATGAGCTACGCGGATCTGCTCAAGCGGCGTGATTCCCGACTTCGGGGCGCACGGGGCGCAAAGGACTATGTCACGCCCTGCGCTTCCCGCGCAGGCCCGCCCGCTCGAGCCGCGGCAGGACCTCGTCGCAGAAGAACGGCAGCTCGTCGATGTAATTGACGAGCGAGACGGCAACTCCCGTCAGCCCCGCTGCGCTGAGATCGATCAGCTGGCCAGCCACGTGGTCGGGGTCGCCGACGATCGGCAGCCCGCCCATGCCCTGCGCGTAGCCCGAGCGGATCTTCTCGAGCTCGTCGCGCGGCGTGTTCTGCTCGGTGATGTTCTTGAGCGCGAGGATGTCGTCGACGGCCTTCCAATCGGCGCGCTCGACGATGGAATAGTTCCAGTAGTCCTCGGCCTGCCGCCGGGTGGCGCGGCAGGTGACGACGCCGACGGTATAGACTCCGAGCTCCCGCCCCCGCGCATCCGCCTGAGCCTTGGCGGCGGCGACCTTCTGCGCGGTCTCCTCGAGCGAGGTGCGCGACGCCTGCAGGAAGAACGCGTCGCAGTTGCGAACGGCGAACGCCTGGCCGACGGGAGACGCGCCGGCATTCATGATCACCGGCGAGGAGCCGCCGTAGGGCTTGGGCTTGCCGCGGATGCCCTTCATGTGCAGGTAGCGGCCGCGGAAATCGAGCTCGTCCTGGTCCGACCAGATCGTCTTGATGACGTCGAGCCATTCCTGGGCGTACTCGTAGCGCGCATCGTGGTCGCGCTGCTCGACCCCGAACATCTGGAATTCGCCTTCATTCCAGCCGACGACGATGTTGAGGCCGAAACGGCCTTGGCCGATGTGATCGGCGGTGACCATCTCCTTGGCGGCAATGATCGGATGAAACAGCGGCGCGTGCACCGTTCCGAAGACGGTGACGCGCCTGGTCGAGGCGAGCAGCCCGGTCGCCCAGGTGATGGTCTCGAGGGTCGCGCCCTGATAATCGGTCTCCCCGCCGTACCCCTTCCAGCGGCCGATCGGCAGCAGGAAGTCCAGCCCCGCCTCGTCGGCCATCCTCGCGAGCTTGAGATTGTCGGGCCAGCTTCCCGACCACCGCTCGGGCACCAGCGTCACCGCCCGTCCCGACGAGCAATTGGCTCCGAACAGCCCGATCTTGAGCCGGTTCGCATTATGCATCGCGATCCGGTCCTGTCGCGATGGCGCGGGAGCGAGCACGGACCCTCCTGAGAATTGTCGATCGGCGGCGGATCGAGGCTAGCCGATCGGGACGGAGTTTTGAACGGCAGGCCGCATCAACCGGGTTGCCTTCCGCCGGCGCGCCGCGGAGAATCCAGGCAGATCGCAACCTCGAGTGGGGAAATCCATGCGTCTCGTCGCACGTTCGATCGTGTTCGCGGTCTCGTCGATCCTGCTGGTCGCCTCTGCCGCTGCACAGGAGCGCGCCGACACCTTTCCCACCCACTCGATCAGGATCGTCGTGCCGTTCCCGGCCGGCGGACCATCCGATGTGCTCGCGCGGATGATCGCCCAGAAGATGAGCGAGGACTGGGGGCAGCCGGTGGTGATCGAGAATCGGGTCGGCGCCAACACCGTGATCGGGGCCCAGCAGGTCGCGAAAGCGACGCCCGACGGATACACCCTGCTGATGGCGATCGACTCCACGCTGGCGATGAACCAGTACCTCTATCGCACCCCGCCATACGATCCGTTCACCGACTTCGTTCCCATCACGCTCACGGCGAAGAGCATGACTTTCGTGTACGTCAACGCCGACAGCCCCTACAAGAGCGTCAAGGACATCATTGCTGCTGCCAGGGCGCAGCCCGGCAAGCTCAATTACGGCGCCGGCACCATCACGACGCAGCTCATGGGCCATCTGTTCGACAAGGCGGCCGGGATCCGGACGGTGCTGCTCAAGTACAACGGCAGCGCCCAGGTGGCGCAGGGATTGTTGACCAGGAGCGTGGATTTCACCTTCGACGGCTCATCGGCGGCGATGCCGCTGGTGCAAGCCGGGCAATTCCGAGCGCTGGTCAAGTTCGACCGCCGGGCGTTTCCCGCCTTGCCCGGGCTTCCGACCATCACGGGGGAGCTGCCCGGCTTCGACGAGATCTCGGTGTGGCTCGGGCTCGTGGCGCCGAAGGGAACGCCTGCGGCACTGGTCGAGAAGCTGCACGCCGAGGTCGTGCGGGCCCTCGCCGATCCCGGCGTCAAGGCCAAGGCGGACGCGGCGGGGCTGTTCCCGGCGACCAGCACGCCCGCGGAGTTCGCGGCCTTCATCCGCAAGGAAGCGGAGCGCTGGTCGGCGGTCGTGAAGGAAACCGGATTGCAATACGATTGACGCCGATTCCGCTCGCCCGTCCGGGCAAGCGCTCCTCGATGACGGCGATCCGCCCGAGTCTCCCACCTCTCTGTTTTGGGCGCACATGCCGCGCGCCCTCGTGCCGGAGCCCGCATGCCCAAGCCGAAAGTCCTGATCTTCGCCCCGCGCGAGGAGCCGCCCGAGACGATCGACGCCCTCGAGCGCCTCGGCTGCGAGATCGCCTTCGGCGATCGTCGCTGGCAGCTGCCGCGCACGGCCTGCGAGGATGAGGTGGTGGAGGCCGCGCGTGATGCGGTCGCCCTGATGGGCACCTCGATCCGCCACACCCCGATCAGCCGCCCCATCCTGCAGGCTTCGCAACGCCTGCGCATCGTCGCCAAGTACACAGTCGGCGTCGATGACATCGATGTCGAAGCGGCGACCGATCTCGGCGTCATGGTGTGCCACGCTCCCACCGAGTCCAATTGCTTCGGGGTCGCCGAGACCACCGTCGCCTTCATGCTGTCGCTGCTCAAGAAGGTTGCCGAGCGCGATGCCGATGTGCGCGCCGGCAGGTGGCGCACCCCCGACAACTTCGCCTACTACGTCGGCAGCCGCGCTTCCGACGGCTTCCCCGGCCAGACCATCGGGCTCGTCGGCCTCGGCCGGATCGGCACCCGGGTGGCGCAGCTCTTGGCGCCCTGGCGGGCGCGCCTCATCGCCTGCGATCCCTACATCCCGCCGGCGCATTTCCTCACCCACGGCGTGAGCGCCGTGGACTACGAGACGCTGCTGCGCCAGTCAGACGTCGTTTCGTTTCACGTCGTGCTGACGAAAGAGACCCGCTACATGCTCGGCGAGGAGCAGCTCACGCTGATGAAGCCGAACGCGATTGTGATCAACACCGCGCGCGGCAAGGTCGTGGACGAGCGGGCGCTGGCCCGCGCCATCGAGCTAGGGCGGATTCGCGGCGCCGCAATCGACACCTTCGAAGAGGAGCCGCTGCCGCTCGATTCGCCGCTGCGCAAGCTGGGCGATCGCGTGC
>DASXAP010000294.1:0-42932 GCA_036406655.1 Xanthobacteraceae bacterium
CGCGCGAAAGAGGTGGAGGCATGCCCACGGCAACCTGGAACATTCCTCGCAGCATGATCGGGGTTCCGGCCCATGCAATGCTCGCCAAGCAGCAACAGGATCCTTGGCTGCAGGTCACGCTGGTGACCGCGGTTGCTTCAATCGGGATATTTCTGTTCGATCTGCTTGGTGCATCGGGGGTTACCGGCTTCAGTCTCTACGGGGCGATAGTCGCGATAATGGATCCCGTCGTGGTTGTGTAACGAGCAAATGGAATGATGGTTCGCCGCCGAGCCCTCGACTGGCTGCCGCAAAGCGGGTGATTCGGGGTTGCGCTCGCAATCCAGGTTCCCGACAAGACACTGGCCAAGGCCTGCGCCGACTTCAGTGACTGGAGCCGGCCGTTGCGGCGTTGCCCGGCCGTGACCGGAGCCGAGTTGATGGCTCAATCGTGCTGATTGAATATTGGCTCGTTACTCCCCTCCTGCGCGTCGTGTTGTATTGATCTCCGGCTCGGGTGCGTTCTTGCCTGTCCTGGCATGATGCGCAGCTGGCCTGATCGTTGAATTGCCATCGACTGCATTCCATGGCGTTATGGGATTTCGTCTGACACGCCGCAGCATGGCAGTCAAAGAAACCCTGAGATCGAACTGGCACTGGGTCACGATAGCCGTGACGGTGGGTGCCATTGCCTGCGCAGCGACTTTTGTACTGGGCAGCATGCCGCCACGTTCCATCGCCATGGCGACCGGCCCCGAGGGTGGCGGCTACTACGAGATCGGCAAGGAGTACCAGCAGGCGCTGGCGCGTGCGGGCGTGCGGCTGGTGCCGGTCGAGACGGCCGGCAGCCTGGAGAACCTGGCGCTGCTGCGCAATCCCGGCTCGGGGGTGAGCATCGCACTGGTGCAGGGTGGTAGCATCGGCAAGGCACGCGGGGAGCTCGAGTCGCTGGGCACGCTGTTCTACGAGCCGCTGTGGATTTTCCATCGCGGCGGGCTCGACGGCACGACGCTCGCGGCGCTGCGCGGCCACACGGTCTCGATCGGGCCGGTGGGGAGCGGATCGCATGCGCTCCTGCTTGAGCTGCTCGAGCGCAACGAAATGATCGAGGGTGTAGGCGAGCTGCTGGCACTTCCACCGCAAGAGGCCGCCGACAAGCTGCTGGCCGGCGAAATCGATGCGGTGGCCATGCTGGCGTCGTGGGACGCGCCGGTGGTCCGGCAGCTCGTCGCCGACGAGCGGGTCGAGCTTTTCAATCTCGCCCGCGCGGACGCCTATGTCGCGCTGTATCCCTTCCTGAGCAAGGTGATGGTGCCGCGGGGCGTCATCGATCTTGCGAAAAACAGGCCGCCGGCCGACGCGGCCCTGTTCGCGCCCAAGGCAAGCCTCGTCGTGCGCAAGGACCTCCACCCGGCGATCCAATACCTGCTGCTCAGCACGGCTGTGCAGATCCATTCGGGGGTCGGAATGTTCAACCGCGCGGGACGTTTTCCAGCGCCCGAAGGCATCGAGCTGCCGCTCAGCAGCGAAGCGTTCCAGTTCTACAAGTCCGGCAAGCCGTTCTTGCAGAACAACCTTCCGTTCTGGATGGCATCGCTCGTCGGCCATCTGCTCGTCCTGCTCATCCCGATCGTCGCCGTGCTGTATCCGCTGATGCGGTTTCTGCCCCCCTTGTACGGCTGGGCCATGCGGCGGAGGATCTCGCGGTTGTACGGCGAGCTCCGATTCCTGGAGGACGATATCGTCGCGCGCGGAGCAGCGGCCGACCGCACGGAGCTGATGGCGCGCCTCGAACAGCTCGACCGGCAAGCGAGCCAGCTCAGAATGCCGATCGCTTATGAAAGCATGATGTTTCTGTTGCGCAACCACATCGGCGCGGTGCGCAACCGTTTGACGGCAAGCAAGCCGTAATGTTCTTGGCGATGACCTTGCTGAAATCGAGCCACGCGGTCGGGCCCCTTTAGGGAAATCAGCGAGTTCTCATCTCCGAGCACGGTCTCGAGCATCGGTCGGCGCGAACGTCGGCTCGCCAGCGCGCGACCTCGGTCTGCATTTCGATCGGCTTGGCCCTGGCGTATTCGATCAGGGCGGCTTCCAGCAGCAGGGGAAGCTCGACCTTGCAGTCGATCTTGGCGACATAGATCATGGCCATCGCTGTGGCGCCGCGGGGATCATTGACCATCATCTCCACGTAACTGCTCGCTCGGCTGATGACCGTCCGCTCGGACGCCGAGGACTGCCGGTGCCTTTCCGAGCACGACGGGGTTGATGGCGGGTCCGCCGCCGGGTCGGTTGGTCGCGCCTGCTCCGTTGGCCCTTCCGAGGCTGCGGGCCCGGTGCGTGCTTTCATGTGCACTTCTCGAGGCCCGAGTCGCTGCTGTGATCGACGTGGTGCGTCGCCGACACTTTGCTTTCGATGAGCGTCAGGCCCTGGGCCGCGGGAGCCATGACGCTTGCGTCCGATGAGGCGGGTCAGAACCGGCGACGGGCGCCGCAGCCTGATTCCGAGCCTGGAGCAGAGGGCCTGCAGAACGACCGGGGTTACACCTATTATTTGAGCGATCTCGTCTGTTCTCCTTCCCCGCTCGATGAGATTGACAATTTGCTGAATCCGCTCGGGCGTGAACTTTATCTCTCTTACCCGTCCGAATTGAATTGCCTGTTGCGTGGTTTCACTCATGGATCGCTTCTTGATGTTTTCACGTGCCCCCTCGCAGGGGAGGTTCAGAGCCAGCCTGCCGCTGACGTTCGTATTCGCCTCGTATTGGGGAGGAGGCACACGGCGTTGCGCGATTCGTTCGGCACAGCTCGTTTCCCGTACGTTCCGAGCATTGCCGATGCGGGATCTCACGCTCCTTGGTCGCCTCGCCCCCGCCCGCGGGATTGTTGGTCTTCGCCAAAGATTTGTTGGTTCGTGCCGTGGTTGGCGCAGTGGCCCAGATCGGCAGCCACACCACCGGTGGCGCCCTCAAGCAGAGGTCCGGCATGGAAAAGATGCCCTGGCGGGGATGCCTCAGCTTTCGCCCCCGCCCTAAGCGATCCTGGCAATCGCCCCCTGAACCGAAGCGGACATGAAACGGATGAAGCGCACACCGCGGGCGAAGATCATCCGCCGTGCCCTCGGGCTCAGCCTGGCAGACTTCGCGGCGCGCTATCCCATCCCCCTCGGCACGGATTGCTGCGCTCGACACGGCCGTCGAGGAACCAAAATCCTCACTCGGCGAGCGAGATGCAGGCAGCCTGAGGCTGCGCCCCGCGTTCGCTCGTTTCAGGCGCGCTTACGGGCGATGCCGGGAAAGGGATAGCCCATGACGCTCGGAGGCTGCCGCGACAAAGTTTTCTTCGATGCTCCACGGTCGACCTGCGGACGTTCAAGCTCTTTGACGAGCGCCGCGAGGCGTTCGGGCAACGGTTCGTCCGGCACGCGATACTCGGCGCGCACGCATTCCGCGATCCCGACCAGCAAGGCGCTCTTGGTCACTCCCGGTTGAAGTCTGGATAGTGAAAGCATGGGGCCCTCGCTTCAGGTCGAGGGGTGGCCCACTTGAAGCTCTACTGCCGCTGACGCGCAGAGACCGCCACCACGTCAAGGCCTATCGCGAGAGCAAGAAGCACGGCGACAAGCACGAGCCACTCCATCGGGGCCCTCCCCATAATTGATCGATCACGTCTTCTCGTGGAACCGACCCCCAATGCGGGTTTGCGACCGGTTCCAGCGACTACAACGCACAGGACAAAGTCATGTTCCCGACGCAACGCGGCGGGCAGGAGAACCTCTCCGGGATCAGGCGCGGCTCCTGCGTGCCACGCGACGGCTGCGCGCGGACCTTGTCCGGCCGGGCGTGGGCGCCGCCGCAATTGCGCCCGTGCAGCGCGGGCTGGCGGAGTGCCGGCTATTCCAGCGGCGGCCCCCGTTCGTTTCGACGTGATTGCACCGCCCGCAGCCTCACAGCTCTCGCAAAAAAAATGGTGCGCCAGGCCAGCCGTGGGAACTGTCGGGTGTCGCACAGAGTTATGTCGCTAAGCCCGCTGTCGTCGAGGAGGCCAGGCGGGTGATGGGGGCCCGACGGTCTGCCCCGTTCCCGTACGCCGCACATGCACCGAGCCGGGCTGTCGGGCCTCCCAAGAACTCTCCGAAGCCGGACGTAGTTCCGGCGAGCCCTTTTCGGCGAGCACCAGGAAAGGGCGACTGGCCCCGCCCCTTTCCTTGCCGGAAGCGGCGGGGCCTTCCAGTCGGTCGCCTCAATTTGCAAGGATTTGCTGATTCGCTTGCCGCGCAAGCTGGTGGGCTCTCATCGCGCTGCTATAGGCTTTAGCCGCTGGTCCAATTGACGGGTATCGATGCGTTCTTCCCAGTAGTCGATGAGAACCTCGCGGTTTATTTTCACGAACTCCTGGACCTGCCTCAGGATGTGACACGGAATGTGTCCGTCGGCGACGGAGCCGTCGTGAACGGCTACCGAGGCCGTTTGGCTGGTTGCGTTCAGGCTGTCAGGGGGATCGATAGCCACCTTTATGCGAGCGGCGTGGCGAGTCCGGCCTTTCGAGGATACCCAGAGCGTGTTGTCGACGCCGGTGGCGTCGGTGCGGAAGGATGCCATATGCTCGAGGAGCTCCTCCTCTGCCAATTGGTCGGCGAGTGCGTGGACATCCTCGAGCCGGGTGAGGACTGCGCCAATGTCGGTGAGCTCGACGACGTGGCCGGCGTCGAGCTCCTTTCGGAGCAGCGCGGGGTCCTTGAGGGCTTCCTGAGACGAAGATCGGATCGTTATGCTCATGCAGCCATCGTAGCAGCCTCATGCCGGTTTGGCACGACAGGCTAAGATCATTCGGCGTGCTCTTGGGCTCAGCCAAAGGGACTCGTCCCCACCCGACACATTCCGCTCGGCACGTCGCGGGGTCGAGAGCCGGCGCACGCCGAACCCGATCAGGCAGCGCGCGCTTACCCGATCGTCATCGTGCGCGGACCGGACGTGGTGCTCAACGCACCGAGCGTTGTCGCTGAGCCCGAGCAACTATCAGCAGAGCTGCCCGGCACCTGCCGCCCGGATCGGGGGGCAGCGCAGGTGGCAGCTCATGCCCTGCTGCCGGCCGCGCCTGCGTGCTCCGCCGCGGTGGTGAGCATGAGCGCCGAATGCGCATAGGCGCCGCCGGCGCGCATCTCGGCCGCGACCCAGATCGCTTCCATGAGCTCCTGCTGCGTCGCTCCGGCCCGCAGTGCCGCCCTGGTATGGCCCTGGATGCAGTAGGGACATTGCGTCACGTGCGCGACCGCCACGGCGATGATCTGCTTGATCTTTGCCGGCAGCGCGCCGTCCGCGAACACGGCCTTGCCGAAGCTCTCGAACGCGGCCTGCTGGGAGGGTGTCAATTCGCGGCGTCTGCGCGCAATCTCCGGCGTCGAACTCGGATAGACTGAGCTCATGGTGGGCTTCCTTCCGCTTGCAAGCTCCCTGCCCCGTTGAATAACGCCTCTGGTCGAGCTCTCGTTGCCGGTTTGCCGCGCGGCCAACATTGCGTGACTGCCGTCCGTCCTGGGGATCGGCGCAGGCGCGCTCTTGCCCCTGGCGCGCCGCGGCGTCGGCCGCCGCAACCCGCGCTCCGAATCGATTGCTTGGGCGGGCCGCCTCGCGCAGACTAAAGCCGGCTCTCGTCTGCCCCTGCGCATCGCCTGCCCCGGGCCGCCGATGACACAGCGCGCGCTTCGCTCTAATCTCCCCGGCCTTGCGGCCAAAGCTTGGGGGCTCCCATGTCAGCAGAAAGTCTTCTCGTTATCATCATCGTCGGCCTCGTCGCCGGATGGCTCGCGGGCAAGATCGTCCGCGGCACCGGCTTCGGGCTGGTTGCCGATCTCTTCATCGGCATCGTCGGCGCCTTCATCGGCGACTGGCTGCTGCCGCGGCTCGGCATCCATCTCGGCGCCGGCATCATCTCCGCCATCATCTCGGCGACGATCGGTGCGATCATTCTTCTCGTGATCCTCAGGCTGGTGTATCGACGCGGCCGCTGGTGAGCGAGCCGCGACGGCTGCGGGCCGCTCCCCTGGCAGGCGCGGCTCTCGACCTTCAATCCTCGCGCTCTTCGACCTCGCGCTGCGCCTCCGCCAACGCGCGCGGCTCGACCAGCAGCCCTTGCCGCTCGTAGCGGCGGCGGGTCCTGCTGAAGCGCACCACCACCGCATAACGCGGGCTCTTGGCTTTCGCGCGGCGGGTGAGGAGCGCGTTCCCCGCAGGGACGAGCTCGAGGTCGCCGAGACCGGCGCAGGGCAGGCAGCTCGGGCCGGGCTTCTCCATGACCAGCAGACCGCCGCTGCCGCCGCAGCGATGGCAGCTCCAGTCCCGGTTCAACGGCTCGATCGCGACGAGCTCCGGCGCGCGGCTCGCCTTCTCCGCCAGCCGCGCCTGCTTCGCCGTCGAGAGCCTTCCCGAAATCCAATGCGTGCGATGGAGCTGCTCGAGAGCCGGGTCTCCGCCGCGCGTGAAGCGCAGCGGCTCTCGCCGCGGCGTGCGCGCGACATGGCTGGTCACGCTGGGAACGAATCCATGCTCCCTCGCCCAGGCTTCGAGCTCGCGCATCACCTCGGCGATGCGCTCGGGCCTGGTCTGGATCGCCTGCTCGAGGCAGTCGATCTCCCCCCGCTGCCATCGCTTCACGGTGCCGAGGTCGACCCATCCGATCCGCATGAAGATGTCGATCGGGCCGACATGGCCGCTTCCCGCCGCCAGTGCCGCCTCGGCGGCCCTGGCCACGCGCTCGGCAAGCGGCTGCTGATCTCTGCGGCGCATCCGCTGTTCTGCTCCTGCCGCGGTTCGAGCCCGCGTCTGCGCGACCGCTGGGTGCGCCGCTAGCGAGCCGCCGGCTTTCAACGTTCCATGATACCGCGCACGCGGCCAGCCGGCCACGGTTCGAGGCGAGCGTCATGGGTTCCATCCGGCGGCATTTCGCCTCCGGCCGCCCGCTCTTCAGCAGGTCGCGCCCCGTGCTATGCTGACGCCGGCATTCGCATCCCCCCACGAGAATTGTCCCATGGCGTCGATTGACAACCCGGTGCGGCTCGCTCCGCATGCTCCCGAGCAGCAGCTCGAGAAGCTGCACGGCTTCTGGAACCTGGTGTCCGACGCCCCCGGCGTCGCCACCTTCGATCTTGCCGTCGACGGCCGCGAGTAGCCGGCCCGCCACACTTTCAGGAGCGTCACATGAAGGAAGCTGAGGTCAAGGCGCGAGCCTATGCCATGCCGCTGACCAGCCCGGCCTATCCGCCGGGACCCTATCGGTTTCGCGCCCGTGAGTTCATGATCATCACCTACCGCACCGATCCCGACAAGCTGCGCGCGATTGTCCCCGAGCCGCTCGAGCTCGACGAGCCTCTGGTCAAGTACGAGTTCATCCGGATGCCCGACTCGACCGGCTTCGGCGACTACACCGAGACCGGCCAGGTGATCCCGGTCCGGTTCCGCGGACGCAAGGGCGGCTACACCCACTGCATGTTTCTCGATGACGAAGGGCCGATCGCCGGCGGACGCGAGCTCTGGGGCTTTCCGAAGAAGCTCGCCAAGCCCGTCTTTCACATCGAGACCGACCAGCTGGTCGGCACGCTCGATTACGGCCCGGTGCGCGTGGCCACCGCGACCATGGGCTACAAGCACAAGCCCGCCGACCTCGAGGCGGTGCGTGCCTCGCTCGCTGCGCCGAATTTCCTGCTCAAGATCATCCCGCACGTGGACGGCAGCCCCCGCATCTGCGAGCTCGTGGAGTACCATCTGGAGGAGGTCACGCTGCGCGGCGCCTGGACCGGCCCGGCGGCGCTGTCGCTCAGCCCGCATGCGCTCGCGCCGGTGGCGGAGCTGCCGGTGCTCGAAGTGGTGGGCGCCGTGCACATGATCTGCGACCTGACGCTCGGTCTCGGCAAGGTCGTCCACGACTACCTGCAGTCGCCCGCGTCCCGCAGCAAGCCGGCGCCCGAGCGCGCCGCGGCAGGAGCACAATGACATGCGTCTCAAGGACAAGGTAGCCATCGTGACCGGCGCCGCCAGCGGCATCGGCCATGAGATCGCCCGCGCCTATGTGCGCGAGGGCGCCCGGGTGGCGATCGCCGACATAAACCAGAAGGCCGCGGACGCCGCCGCCTCCGAGCTCGGCGGCGCCAAGACGGCAATCGGCGTGGGGATGGACGTGACCAGCGAGCAGCAGGTCGACGCCGGGGTCGCGCGCACCGTCGAGCAGTTCGGCAGGGTCGACGTGCTCGTGAGCAACGCCGGCATCCAGATCGTCGCCCCGCTCGAGGACTTCCAGTTCGCCGACTGGAAGAAGCTCCTCGCCATCCATCTCGACGGCGCGTTCCTGACCACGCGCGCGGTGCTGCGCCACATGTACCGGCAAGGCTCGGGCGGCAGCATCATCTATATGGGCTCGGTGCATTCGAAGGAGGCCTCCGTTCTCAAGGCACCCTACGTAACCGCCAAGCACGGGCTCATCGGCCTCGCCAAGGTCGTGGCCAAGGAGGGGGCGAAGCACGGCGTGCGCGCCAATGTCATCTGCCCCGGATTCGTGCGCACGCCGCTGGTCGACAAGCAGATCCCCGAGCAGGCGAAAGAGCTCGGCATCTCGGAGACCGAGGTGATCAAGAACGTGATGCTGAAGGAGACCGTCGACGGCGAGTTCACCACCGTCGGCGACGTGGCGGAGACCGCGCTGTTCTTCGCCAGCTTCGAGAGCAACGCCTTGACCGGGCAGTCGCTGGTGGTGAGCCACGGCTGGTTCATGCAGTAGCGCAGGCGACGCAGCTCGCAGCCTGCGAGGTCCGGGCGCGACCCGGCGCCTTCTCGAGGAGATCCCGATCGTCGCCCGGGCGTGGCGGGCGGGGGATTTTGCGATAAATTCACCAAGAACGAAGGCACGTCAACCCGTTAGCGTTACGTCCTCACCGATTTTGCACGAATTCGCGCTATTGACCGGCTATTGCGGGGCAGCACGCGGCTGAAGGAGATTTGAACCGATTTGCCTGCCCTTGCGACTAATGACGGCGGAAGCCATCGAATCGTCCGGCGCGACCGGCCGAATCAAGAGTGGCACCCGGTCCTTTCAGGTGAGGTACGTCATGCGTGTGCAGAGCCGGCACTGGCTCGATTACGACCCGGTAGCGCTGGCGGTGCTGGTCCTCGGGATCGGCGCGGTTGCGCTGCTCGCGCTCAGCATTTGAGCGTTCTTGCTCCGGCGTGCCGCTCTCCGATTCCCGGGGGAGATCAGGAACAGTGGAGCGTGCAGGGTGGGCAACCGCCCCTGAGCGCGCTCGGGCGCGCCCGGCTCCGGTTTTCTCGGCAGAGAGCCTGCGACGGCGCGCCTACTGCCGTGCCGCGGTGCCGCCGCGGTTCCAGCCGCGGCCGCCCTCGCCGTAGATCTCGAAGCCCCGGTCGGTGACCGCGACCGTGTCCTCGAGCTTGATGAAGCCGCGCTGCGGATGCTGCAGCGTCGTCTCCACCGACACCACCATTCCGCTCTCCAGCGGACGCTCGGCGTCGTAGGCGTCGTAGGGCACCGGTCCCGTGGCGGTCAGCCGCGGCGCCTCGTGGCTCACCAGCCCCATCCCGTGGGCGAGAAAGTGCATGTGGTTGTGGTGCCGGGATCGCTGCACCAGCGGCTCGGCGGCGGCGTAGATCGCCCCGCCCATGGCGCCCGCCCTGATCGGCCTCATCGCCGCACGCTGGATCGACTCGATCTCGGCCAGCAGATCCTCGAGCTCGGCGTCGGGCTCGCCGTGAATCGCCATCCGACATAGATCGCCGATATAGCCGTGGTAGTTGCCGCCGCTGTCGAGCGACAGGATATCGCCCGCGCCCCATTGCTGGTCCGACGGCGCACGGTTGAGGCTCGTCCCCGCGGTAATGAGCAGGTAGTCGAAGGTGAGGCCGCGGCTCGTCTCCTCGCGCCGCAGCGCCTCGGTGAGCTCGCGCTTGGTCGCCCCCGGGCCGTGACCGGCAATGACCGCCAGCATCGAATCGATGACACGCTCGGAGGCCTCGCGAAGCATCCGCAGCTCGTCCGGGCTCTTCACCGCACGCAGCCGCTCGAGCACGAACAGCCCGTCGATGAGCTCGCTGCCGGAGAACGCGCTGCGCAGCACGGTGCCGGCATCGACCGGCAGGAAGGCGAACTCGGCGCCGATGCGCCGTGTGCTGACACCCGATCTGCGGATGTAGTCGACGGCCTTCTGCATCACGTCGACGGAACCCGAGGAATTGGTCTGCGATTCCGCAACCCAGAACGGCTGGTTCTGCTTCTGGAAGCCTTCCATCCGGTGGCCGAAATAAGCGGCCTTCTGCCGTGCCCCCTTGGGATAGACCAGGACCGGCAGATAGCGGCTCAGGCCCATGGCATCCATCGACTCGAAGAAGAAGGCGCGGTGGCCTCCGAGCAGATACTGGACGTTGTGCTTCGAGCTCACGACCAGAAGGTCGATGCCGGCTTGGTCCATGAGCCGGTCGAGCCGATCCGCATCGAACGGGATCGCAGGCGGAGTTTTCGATCGCGTCAGGTCGAGCATGGGCGAAGCTCCTTCGTCAGAACGGTCGTTGATCCCCTCGGCTCGTCATGGCCGGACTCGTCCAGGCTCGTCCCGGCCATCCCTATTCCCGAAGTACCGCAGTGTCACGGGCATCGGGATCGCCGGGACAAGCCCGGCGATCACGGCGACAAAAGCGAATCGAATCAATTGCAACATGCCGCGAGATCCCGTCGTTCAGCTCCGGTAGCTCGGATCGATGCGGTCGAGCATGCGCAGATAGGCCGGCCAGTCGGCGGAGCCGCGGCCGCTGTCGTGCTTCTCGTACTGCGCCACCGTCTTCCGGCAGATTTCCGGCGGGATCTCGATCAGCTCGCCGCCGGTCGCCTGCATGGCGAGCTGGATCTCGGCAGCCTCGATCAGGTGCTTCATCAGGATGAAGGCGTCTCGCGCGCTCTTGCCGACCGTGAGCACGCCGTGATTGTGCATGATCATGGCGCGGTTCTGGCCGAGATGGGCGATGAGCCGCTCGCGCTCGCCGAAGTCCTCGGTGATCCCTTCATAGGGGTGATAGCCGATCGCGTCGTGGAAGCGGACCGCCTCCTGCGAAACCATCCGCAGCCCGCCCTTGAGCCCCGCGATTGCCATCCCGGTGCGGGTGTGAACGTGCACCGCGCAGTTGACGTCGGGACGGCCGCGCAGCACGCCGCCATGCAACGTGAAGCCGGGCCGATTGACACCGGCACGCTCGTCGAGGTCGGCGTCCATGTCGACCTTGACCAGATTCGAGGCGGTGACCTCGGTCCACAGAAGCTCGTGCCGCTTCATCAGCAGCTTGCGCTCCTCGCCCGGAACGCGCATCGAGCAATGGTTGTAGATCACGTCGTCCCAGCCGTGGTGCGCAACCAGGCGATAGACCGCGGCGACATCGACGCGCGCCTGCCATTCCTGCGGGCTCATGCCGGCAGTGCTGCCGGCTGTTGCCGGCGTGGCGTGGATGTTCATGAGCGGAGCCTCCCTTGCGGCGCCGATGCGAGCGGGGCGGGCAGCGCCCGCCTTGTTCGGATCGGCATGGTAATGAAACGCAGCCTGAGCTTCCAGCCGGCTGCGCTCAGGGCCGCCCCAGCAGCAGATGGTCGAGCGAGATCGGCCCCCCACCCTGCACCAGGAAAAACGTCGCCGCCAGCGCCCACATCAGCGTGTATTCGAGACCGAGCTGGTTCCAGAAATATTTTCCCACCCGCCAGCGCTCGACATTGGCGACGAGAAGGAAGAGCACGACGGCGAGGGCGGCGGGGCGGGTGAAGAGACCGAGCGCCAGCAGCGGGCCGCCGATCAGCTGCGTTGCGGCAATCGCCGGAGCCCAGACCTTGCCGGGCCGATAGCCGTCGCCGTCGAGCTGCGCCGCCAGCTCGCGGAGATTGTGCGCGCGCACCCCGGTATCGGCGAACATGCCGAACGTGTTGCGCAATCCATGCGGCACCAGCGCAAGCCCGACCTGCGCGCGCAGGAGCGCCTCCGCCCACGGCGCGAGCGCCCGATACAAAGGCTCAAGCTGCGGGAAGATGAGCGGAGGCGCGGGGTCCACTTCAGTCGATGTTTATAATCAAGGAGGAGGAATCACGTTCTCCGTTCCTGGGGGGAACTGATTGGCTATACGGGGTCAGGAGTTTCATTTCAGTCCGATCAGGATCGATAATCGTCACACCTATGATTCGATGCAAGCGCCATTTCGTCGATACCTGCGCAGAGGACTGAGCAGAGCAGGCAAAACAGAAAAGACTCCGGCGCCGGGGATGCGGTTCAACGATCCACCTGGACGAGGCGGACGGTCTGCTTACCCTCGAATACTCCCGTGAACGTGGACACCTCATCTGCCCAAAAGGTGGCGATCGACAATTCCCCGTGCTTTCGCAAACGCCTCCTCCCTCGTAGGGGCCAAGACGTGATCAGGCTGGGTTCGCAAGAATTGAGGGGCTGGCGATATATGCACCCGCCAACCGGGTCCGTGTTGGACGGCCTCCAAGTTGTATCCTCGATACTCAACGTGATTTACGGAAGTTTCTGACATCGGGTTTGGAGTCCCAGCCAAGGCCTGTCGCGATCCAGACTTCGGGGCGCGCGGGTGAAAGACCGCTAGCAGTTACAGCAACACGCCTCTTGATCTAGATCAATGCGGCTTCGAGATGGACGGTCACGTTAATCGACTTCTGCGTTGCCGGATAAGTACCCCGCCCTTTCCGGGGCAGCGTCATCGTCAGCAATCTGACCGCTCCGGTGGGCGGACGTCCGAAAAGCGTCACGCCACGAAATCGCGGGACGGAATCGCTCGGTGGGTCGTGCCGCGGGCTCAGCCGTGGGGATTCGAGCGGCGAGCGGCCCACGCTCTCGCGGGGTATACGATACACGCGGATGCCGTACCGCATCAGGCCTTCCGGGTTCCTCGCTGCCGTCGTGAGTCTCGACATCATGCCCGAGGCCGACGCACATGATAGGCGCAGGACAATCCCGCTGGACCCGCACCGACGCGCTTTCCAGTCGGCATGCTCGCCGCGACCGTTCGACCCTTTTCGATCTTGAGGATTTTGGAGGCATCACTGCCATGCATTTTCGCCTATCTGTCGGCGTCCTGCTGGTCCTGCTGTTTGTAGCTGGCGGTATGTCGCTACGCTTCGCCTACATGCATTCTTCCATTTTCGAGCTGGTTTCACCCGCCGCGGGGGCACAATCGAAGGTACGCACCCTGCTCGACCGGCTGCTGGGCAGGACAATGCCGGAAGGCATCGTCAAAACCAACGGCCGCCTCGAAGCCACGCAGGTCGACGTTTCGGCGAAATACCCCGGCCGGCTCGTTGACATAACCGTCGAGGAGGGCAGCGAAGTCAAAGCAGGGCAGGTCGTCGGCCGCGTATCGTCCCCCGAGTATGAAGCCCAGCTCAGAGGCGCGCGATACGACGTGGAGCGCGCCAGAGAGGCGATGGCCGAGGCGGAATCGCTGATCGATCAACGCAAAGCTGTCTTGGCGGCGGCCAAATCCGACTTCGAACGCGGACGGGAGCTCGTCGACCAGGCGATCATCTCGCGGCAGACGTTCGACCAGCGCCGTCGCAATTACGAAGCCGCCGAGGCGAGCGTCCACGGAGCGATTGCGCAGCGCGAGCAAGCCGACCGCGCCATCAAGAGCGCACAGGCCGAGGTCGAGCGCATCGAGTCGATTTTGCGCGACCTGGTTCTGGTGTCCCCCAGAACGGGACGGGTGCAATACCAGTTGGCTCGCAATGGCGAAGTGGTCGCTGCCGGCGGCAAGGTTCTGACCATCCTCGACCTGCAGGACGTGTACATGACCATTTTCCTTCCCGCAGCAACCGCTGGCAGACTTGAGATCGGCAGCGAAGCCCGCATTATCCTGGATCCCGTCCCGCAATACGTTGTTCCGGCCTCGGTCAGCTTCGTCGCTACGGACGCGCAGTTCACGCCGAAGACCGTCGAGACCCAGGAGGAGCGCGAAAAGCTGATGTTTCGCGTCAAGCTGCAAGTGGATATCGCTGTTCTCAAGCAATACAGCCGGCGGGTAAAGACGGGCGTGCGCGGGCTCGGAATCGTGCGCACGAACACCTCAACGCCCTGGCCTGACGATCTGCAAGTCAAGCTTCCGCAATGAGTGACACGCCGGTCGCCCGCCTCGAGGGTGTATCGCACCGGTACGGCGCGACGATCGCGTTGGACAATGTGACGATCGATGTCCCGCCGAGAATCATGGCGGGCGTCATCGGGCCGGACGGCGTCGGCAAATCCACCTTGCTTGCGCTTGTTTCCGGGGTGCGCGCGATCCAACGCGGAAAGGTCATCGTCTTCGACCAGGATCTGGGCCAGAGGGACCACCTCAGGACTGTTCGCGGGCGCATCGCCTACATGCCCCAAGGGCTGGGGCGCAATCTGTATCCGACGCTCAGCGTGTTCGAGAATATCGACTTCTTCGGCCGGTTGTTCGGGCAGTCGTTCTCCGAGCGGCGCGCCCGCATCACCGAGCTCCTGACCGCTACCGGACTCGATCCATTCGAGGACCGTCCAGCAGGCAAGCTTTCCGGCGGCATGAAGCAGAAGCTCAGCCTGTGTTGCGCCCTGATCAATGACCCTGACCTGCTGATCCTCGACGAGCCTACGACCGGGGTTGATCCGCTGTCGCGCGGCCAATTCTGGGACCTCATCAACACGATCCGGGCGCGGCGCCCGCAAATGAGCGTCGTGGTGGCAACAGCGTATATGGACGAGGCACAGCGCTTCGACTGGCTCCTGGCCATGGACGACGGCAGGATCATCGCGCATGGCACGCTGCAGGAGCTGCTGGACAAAGCGGGCGAAACAACGCTCGATGAAGCTTTCATCGCCCTGCTGCCGGAGGCAAAGCGCGCGCTTCATCAGAAGGTGATCGTCCGTCCACGCATTGCTTCCGCGGACGAAGTGCCGGCGATCGAGGCCGAAGGGTTGACACGGCGGTTCGGCAACTTTGTCGCCGTGGATCATGTCAGCTTCCGCATCGCGCCCGGCGAGATCTTCGGTTTCCTCGGCTCCAACGGCTGCGGCAAGTCGACGACCATGAAGATGCTCACGGGGGTTCCTGCCCGCCACAGAAGGCTGGGCCAAGCTGTTCGGGAGGCCGGCGGGATCGAATGACATGGAGATGCGCCGCCACGTCGGTTACATGACGCAGGCTTTCTCTCTCTATCGCGAGCTGACCGTCCGGCAGAATCTCGAGCTGCACGCGCAGCTCTACCACTTGCCGGCAGGCAAGATTGAAGCGCGCATAAAGGAACTGCTGAATCGCTACGATCTTGAAGGCTTCGTTAACGCCAAGCCCGAGAGCCTCCCGCTCGGCATAAGACAGAGACTGCAACTCGCCGTGGCGGTGCTCCACGAGCCTGCCATTCTCATCCTCGACGAGCCGACTTCGGGTGTCGATCCCGTCGCGCGCGATGCATTCTGGCGCACGCTGATCGACCTCTCCCGCGACGACGGAGTCACGATCTTTCTCTCGACCCATTTTATGAACGAGGCCGAACGGTGCGACCGCATCTCGCTGATGCATGCGGGCAAGGTGCTGGCGGTGGGCGCACCGCTGGATCTGGTCAAGGAGCGCGGCAGCAATTCCCTGGAAGACGCATTCGTAGGCTATCTTGCCGACGCCGCCGGCATCGACCGCTCGAAGAAAGTCGAGATGGCGAGGCCGCAGGCAGTGCCGGCCCGAGCAGAGCCTGTGCGCATGCTGAAGCGGTTCAACCCGGCACGCCTCTGGGCCTACGCGCGGCGCGAGACTGTGGAGCTCTTGCGGGATCCAATCAGGTTGGCGTTTGCCGTGGTTGGCCCAATTCTTCTGATGTTGGCTTTCGGCTACGGAATTTCCTTCGATATCGAAAACCTTCAGATGGCGGCGTTCGACCAGGACAACACGCCGGAAAGCCGCGAGCTGCTCGATGGCTTTTCCGGCTCCCGGTATTTCTCGGTGCAGCCCCCGATTACTTCCGCAGCCGAGATGGAACGGCGCCTCAGGAGCGGCAATACGCAGATCGTGGTTGAGGTGCCGAGCGGGTTCGGCCGCGATCTACTCAACGGCGCCCGGCCGGAAGTCGAGGCGACGGTGGACGGCGCCATGACCTTCCGCGGCGAGACCGCGAGGAACTATGTCGCGGGCGTTGTCAGGAGGCAGGGACAGGAGCTCGAGCGCCAGATGTCGCCTGCAGGCAGCCCGAATGCCTGGAGCGACAACGATATCCAGACCCGCTTTCGCTACAATCAGGCCTTCCTCAGCGTCAATGCGATGGTGCCGAGCGTGTTCATGCTCATGCTGTGCCTGATCCCGGCGATCATGTCGGCGATCGCCGTCGTGCGCGAGAAGGAGACCGGCTCGATCGCCAATTTCCGATCCACGCCGATCACCAAGCTCGAATTCCTCCTCGGCAAGCAGCTTCCCTATGTCGGCGTCGCCATGGTGAACTTCGTGTTTCTGCTCCTGATGGCAGTTTTCCTATTCGGCGTGCCCCTCAAGGGACCGTTCGTTGCCTTGCTGATCGGAACAATCGTCTACGTAGTGGCCACAACCGGTTTCGGCCAATTGATCTCGTCCTTCACCCGCACACAGGTTGCCGCAGTTTTCGCCACCGCGATTCTGTCCATCGTGCCGGCCGTGAATTTTTCCGGGCTGTTCGCCCCGGTTTCGTCGTTGTCGGGCGGCGCAAGGCTTCTCGGGCTCACATTTCCGTCGGCGTGGTATCAGCCTGTCACCGTCGGCGTCTTCGCAAAGGCGCTGGGAATGCTGGAGCTTTGGCCAAGCGTGGCTGCGATCGCGGCTATTGCCGCGGCCTACCTTATTCTGTCGCTCGTGCTCCTCCGCAAGCAGGAGGCGTGACATGTCTGAGGTCAGCGCGCCTCGGACAGCAAAGCTCGCCGAGCCGAGAAGGCTGATGCTGCGCAATCATGTCCTCAATATCTTTCGGCTGGTGATCAAGGAGCTGAGAAGCATCCGGTCCGATCCGACGATGCTGATGCTGGTCGTTTACGCCTTCAGCATTTCCGTCAACACCGTCGCGACCGGTGCCGTCACGGAAGCAACCAATCTCTCAGTAGGAATTGTCGACGAGGACGGCTCGGATCTGTCCCGACAGATCGCCGAGGGGCTGGTGACGCCGACCTTCCAACCCGCCGTGCAGATAACCGCTTCCGAGATTGATCCGAAGATGGACAGGGGCGAGCTGCTGTTGGTCGTCGAGATTCCTCCAAACTTTCAAGCCAATGTTCTCGCCCAACGCAAGACTGAAATTCAGATCAACGTCGATGCAACGGCGGTAGCCCAGGCCGGTAACGGCGCCAACTACATCAAGACCGCCATTGCCAACGAGGTACAGAACTTCATTACCCAGCACGGCGGACAGCGGAGCGACCCCATCAACCTCATCGTTCGCGCTGAGTTCAATCCCAATCTGAAAACCGCGTGGTTCTCGGCAATGACTCAGGTCGTCAATCAGATCACACTATTGACCGTGATCCTGACGGGCGCTGCGTTGATCCGTGAACGCGAGCAGGGCACGGTTGAGCATCTGTTAGTCATGCCTGTAGTGCCGGCGGAGATCATGCTGGCCAAGATGTTCGCCAATGGCCTGTTCATCCTCGTGGCGGCAATGCTGTCGCTGCAATTTGTCGTCCATTTGTGGATCGGCGCGCCGATCGTCGGGTCGATTTTTCTTTTCCTCCTCGGTGCGGCCCTCTACGCCGTTGTCGTTGCGGCCCTCGGAATTCTCCTGGGCACGCTCGCGACGACCATGGGTCAGTTCGGACTGCTGGCGATGTCGATTCTCGTTGCCACCCAACTGCTTTCTGGCGGCAGCACCCCGATGGAAAGCATGCCCGTCTGGCTGCAATATGTGATGAGGACAATCAGCCCGACGCCGCATTTCGTCGCCTTTGCACAGGCGGTGCTGTTCCGCGGCGCTGACCTCACGCTCGTCTGGCAGCCGCTTCTGGCCATGCTCATCATCGGCTCGGTCTATTTTGCCATCGCCATGAGTCGCTTTCGACGGATCATTTTCGGGAGCTGATCCCGCCACGTGTAAACCGAACCAAGCGACAGCTGCAGGATGAAGCGCCACTGCTCCGAGCCGAAATGGCATCATGCGCCAGGCATGCACATCGATGCAGCAAGCTGCAGGCGACCGAAATCAACGCTCGACCGCTGGATGACGTGCCCGCGGCTTTGCCCGCGCTAAGCTAAAGCCGGATTTCCCCCAGATTGATGCTCGCCCCCAGCATCGCTTCGAGCGTCTTCTTGGGCCGGCCCGGCGCGGAAATCTCGATCAGGTAGCGTCCCGAATTCTCCTCGAGCCGGTCGAACTTGAAGTCGCCGTAATTGTCGCTCGCGGTCTCCGCGATCAGGGTGCCGCCTTTCATGAGCCGGATCTTGGCGCCCTCGATGCAATCGACGACGCCGTTTGCCGCCGCCGACAGCGTCCCGCCGATGAAGCATTTCGAGTAGCGCCAGAGATTGCGGTAGTAGACGCGCGGGCGCGTTCCGAGCTCGGGGCGCATGACCTCGAGTGCCTCATCGCGCGCGATCCGCGCCATCTCCTCGTCCTCGACCTTGATCGCGCGCATCGCCCCGGTCGGGCAGGATTGCTGCCCGCGGGTCTGCTGCCAGCCCTGATCGATGAGGTGGGCGTCGAACGGCCACAGCTGCGGCAGCCCGAGCTCCTCGTTCCACCAGATGTGGCCGTAGGGGCAGCTGTCCACGATATCCCTGCGCCCCTTCGCCTTCTCCGGATCGATGAGGACGATCCCGTCGGCGCGCTTCTTCACCGCATCGCCGCCATGGGCCAGGCACGGCGCATCATCGCAGTGGTTGCACATGGTCGGAACGTAGGCGATGTCGATCATCGGCATCTGCCCGCGCTCCTTCTGCAGGATGTTGATCCACTTGTGGCCGTGCTTGGGCATCGGCGCGGCGTAGCCCGGCCATTCGTTGCCGACATATTCGTCCATGGTGGCGAGCGTGCACAGATTGCAGTTCGTGCACTCCGCCACATCGATGATCATGTTCCACTTCTGCATCGGCTTGTTCTCTCAGCCTGCTTTTCTGCCATCGGCGATCGAATTGCGGGCAGCAAGTACCGGTCCTGACCACCGTCACCCTCTCGCCGTATGTTCGCGGGCGGGCGCAACAGCGTCCCCTCCCCCGCATAGCGCGTCGAAGACGCGCGTAAACGCGCTTGTGCCGGGGGAGGGACAGGGAGGGGGTGCAACAGGCAGACGCCCCGCAAGCTCACCCCCTCTCCACCCCTCCCCCGCAAGCGGGGGAGGGAGCAGATCCGTTGCGTGGCGAGCTTGGTGCCTCAACGCCCCGAACCTTCCCTATTCGTCGCTCCCACTATTTCGCCGGGACCAGCGCCGCCGCCTCGAGCGTCTCGCGCACCGCCTTGTCCTTCTCCATGCGGGCGAAGGTCTCCGACATGTGCTCGGTGCGCCCGTCCCACGGCTCGACCTGCACCAGCGAGTTGGCGCCGGCGATCGAATGGGTCGATCTGGTCTGCGTGCGTTCCGGCGTGAGCAGGTTCAGGCATCCGCCGCGGTCCACGGACTTGCCGGGCTCGCCCATCGGCTCGTAGATCGCCGAGGACTCGTAGCCGTGGCAGACGCCGCGCGGCAGCCGCTGGGTCGGCAGCGCCGCGCAGATCACCGCGCCGCGATCGTTGTAGACCTTGACCAGGTCATGCTTCTTGATGCCGCGGGCGGCGGCGTCCTCGGCGTTGAGCCGGAGGATCCAGTAGTAGTAACCGTCGACCTTGACCCGGTGGTCCTCGATGTTGAGCAGGAAGGAGTCCTTGCCGTCGCCCTGGGTATGGAACGAGTATTTCGAGTGCGGCGTGAGCAGCTGCAGCGGGTAGCGCTCGAACATCTCGCCGGAATGCGGCCCCTCCCACGAGGGCTCGTACTTGACGATCGGCGGTCGCTCGGGATCGTTGAAGCGCTTGAGGCTGCTGCACTCGAACTCGAGCTTGCCCGACTGCGTCTGCAGCCCCTGCAGGTACTCTCCGGCATAATCCGAGGGCAGCGGCTGCGCCTCCGGCACGTCCTTCCTGCGGCTCTCGTAGAACCAGCGGAACGACACCGGCGCTCGCAGCTTCTCCTTCTCCGCCGGCAACACGTAATAGCCGCGCTTGATGAACTTCCTCCACGAGATCACCTTCGGCATGTCGGAGGCGAGGTAGAGGCGCCTGACCCAGTCGATCTCGTTGACGCCCTCGGAGAAATAATTGGCGAGCCCCAGCCGCTTACAGATCTCGTTGAAGATCCAGAAATCGGACCTCGATTCGCCGAGCGGGGCGATCGCCGGCGCCTGGAAGATGATCACCCGGTGGTTGAGCTGCTGCTGGCCGTGATGGCCGTAGCCGCCGAGCCCCGCCCATTCGCTGATGTCCACCCGCTCGAAGTTGGTGCAGGCGGGCAGGATCACGTCGGCGAACTTCGCCTCGCCCTCGAACCAGATCGACTGGTTGACCACGAATTCGAGGTTCGGCGACTGATACATCCGCACCCAGCGATTGGTGTTGTTCATGGTGGAGAGGATCGAGCCGCCGTACTTGTACATCATCCGCACCGGCGCCTGCCCGGGCGCCGGATAGGCGAATTTCGCGAACTGGTGCTCGATCGACTTGCCGGTCCACGGGTAGCCTTCCGCCTTGCCGTCGGCGATCGCCTCGGGCGTGCGCAGCCGCGGGATGCGCTGGAAGGTCGAGGTCATTGTCGGCAGCTGCGGCATGCGCTGGTAGAGCGAGATCGGCAGCGCCGTGCCTTCGAGGTCGCCCGACATGCCGCCCTCGGCATAGCCCGGGAAGTAGAACTGGAAATCGACCGGCGTGCCCCATTGCAGATTGCCCATGTTCACGCCGGGCTTGCCCAGCCCCTGCATGGCGGAGAGGCAGACCATCACCCGCGCCCATTGGATGCCGGTCTGGTTGCGGCAGGCGCCGCCGTGGCCGTTGCCCCAGCCGCCGGGGGCGAGATAGACGCGCTTCCTGCCCCATTCGCGCGCCAGCGCGCGCACGTCCTTGGCGGGGACCCCGGTCTCCTTCTCCTGCCATTCCGGCGTCTTGGGAACGCCGTCCTCCTCGCCGAGGAGATAGGCCTTCCACTTGTCGAAGCCGATGGTGTGGGTCGCCACGTATGCCTTGTCGTAGAGGTCCTCCTTGATCCAGACATGGGCGATGGCCATCGCCATGGCGACCGAGGTGGTGGGCTTGGGCGCGAACCATTTGCCGGGCAGGAACTGCGCCGAGGCGTTGTAATAGGGATCGATGTGGACGACCTTGATGCCGAGCTGCGGGTTCTTGAGCCATTGCCTGCGCACGGTGCCTTCCTGGGCGCCGTAAGAGCCCGAGGTCGACTCGGGATCGGCGGCCCAGAACACGATCATGTCGCAGTTCTGCAGGCAGTCCTCGACCGTGCCGTAGGTCTCCGACTGGCCGACGCGGAGCGTGTAGCCCCAATGGTGCACCGCGCCCCAGTACCAGCCTTCCCAGCTGTCGGGATTGTGGTGGATCTGGGTGTAGCCGACCGCGTTGCGGAAGCGGTGCAGCGCCGAAAGGTAATAGCCGATATTTCCCCAGGTATGGTGCGAGCCGTGCGAGACCGCCATCACCCCGGGCCCGTAGCTGCGCTTGAGCCGCTTGATCTCGCCGGCGACGAGATCGAGCGCCTCCTCCCAGGAAATCCGCACGTATCCGGACTTCCCGCGGTTCTGCGGGTTGCGCTCCCCGTCGGCATCGAAATCGACGCGCTTCATCGGATAGAGCAGCCGGTCCGGCGAATAGACGATCGACTTGGCGTTCTGGCCGTGCGGTGCCAGCGTCGTCTTGCGCGGCGGCGTGAGCTTCAATCCGCGCGCGGTGATCGTCCACGAGGCCGCATCCTCCTCGCTCAGGTCGATCGGCGTCATGCGCACGATCTTGCCGTCCTTGACATGGACGAAGACCGGCCCGCCATTGGTCATGTTGCAGTAGCGCATGCTGCCGTCGGGCATCCGCGTGCCGATCCGGTAGCCGGCGCTCTGGCTCAGCATGATGGTTTGCGCGAACCAGTTGGTGAGGTCCTCGGTCCCCTCGACGGTGAGCTTGAAATCCTTCTGGGCGTTGATCTGATCGAGCCAGTTGATCGGCGGCATCAACAGGCCGGCGCCGAGCGCGGCGTTCTTGAAGGCGAGCGTCACATCCGCATCGGCACGCAGCCCCTCCCCCGAGGTCACCCGGCCGTCGCGGATCGCATACCAGCGGCCGATCTCCTCGTCGCGCGCCTTGAGCTGCGCGACGAGGTTGCGCTCCTTCAGCCGGGCGCGGAAGGCCGGGTAGCGCCAGGCGGCGTATCTGAGCAGCTGCGCCAATCCGAGCAGGATGACCCGGAACCTGATCGCTGCGAGCATGGGATTCCTCACGGGACGGCGGATTTACCGCGATTTCATGATCCGGCAGGCATTTTCGGTCGATCTGCCGGGACGCGCAACAGCAAAGAGCCCCGCCGAGATCAGGCCCATAGTGCCTTGCTCGCGAGCCGCGCCCCTTCGGCCAGCGCCTCGAGCTTTGCCCACATGATCGAGGGGTGAACGCGCCGGTGGAACGGGCCCTGCGCGAACCCGCAGTCGGTCCCGGCAATGACGTTCTCGCGGCCCAGGAGACGCGCAAACCGGCCGATGCGCTCGGCGACGAGCTCGGGGTGCTCCACGACATTGGTGGCGTGGCTGATCACGCCCGGGATGAGCACCTTGCCCTCGGGCAGCTTGACCTCCTGCCATACCTTCCATTCGTGCGCGTGACGGGGGTTCGCCGCCTCGATAACGTAGGCGCCGGCGCGCACCGACAGGATGAGGTCGATGATGTCCTTGAGCGGCACGTCGGTCGTGTGCGGCCCCGGCCAGCTGCCCCAGCACACATGGTAGCGGATGCGCTCCGCGGGCAGGCCGGCGATCGCGTGATTGAGGACTTCCATCTGCAGCCCCACCCATCTGCGATAGTCGGCAAAGCCGGCCGGCGGCACCATGCGGTCGTAGGTCACCGCGGCGCGCGCGTCGTCGAGCTGGAGCAGCAACCCCGCCTCGACGATGCCGCGGTACTCGGCGCGCATCGCCTCGGCGATCGCCACCAGGCAGTCCTCGTCGCTCCGGTAGTGCTCGTTCTTGCGGTCGGGGATGACGCTCGCCGGCGCGGCGACCGGGAGGAAGGCCTCCTCGACCGGGACGGCCGCGAGCGCCGCCTTGAAGTTGCCGATGTCGCGCTGGAGCTCGGCCTGCCCGACATAGGCGATCGGGCCGACGCAGACCGAGTCGCTGGTGGTGGCGATTGCCTCGCGCGCGTCGAGCTCGGCGTAGAACTCGGCGAAGCGCTGCCGATCGGCGCCGCGCCGGAACGGATTGGCTTCCGGGGCGACCGGGCGCCGCTCGAACCCGCTCAGCCGCTCGAGCGCGTATTGCGACCAGCTGATCGACTTGCCGAACTCGCCGTCACTGACCACGTCGATCCCGGCCGCGGCCTGACGGCGGACGACGTCGGCGACCGAGCGGGCGAGGCACTCGGCGTAAGCCTGCTGATCGATCGGCTTTCCCGCCGCCCTCCCGTGCAGGAATTCCTGCAGTTGCGGCGGACGGATCAGGCTGCCCACATGCGTGGTCAGGATGCGGGTGCTGCTGCGTTGCATCGGCCATCTCTACAATGACGCATGTCCCGGCAGCAAATAAGCGTTGTGAGCCGCACCCCGTCCCGGCAGATTGCACCGGCGAGAGCCGTTCAATACGCTTGCGCTCGACGAGCTCGAGCGCATCGTTGTCCCCTGGAAGGCGGAGTGACGCGAGATGCAGATCCGCGACGGCGTCGTCGATGCCATCGGCAACACTCCCCTGATCGCGCTCAGGCGCGCCTCCGAGGCGACCGGCTGCACCATCCTCGGCAAGGCCGAGTTCATGAATCCCGGCCAGTCGGTGAAGGACCGCCCCGCGCGGCAGATGATCCTGGAGGCGGAGAAGCGCGGCGAGCTCGAGCCCGGCGGTCTCGTGGTCGAGAGCACCGCCGGCAATACCGGGATCGGGCTCGCAATGGTCGCCAATGCGCGCGGCTATCGCACCCTCATCGTCATCCCCGAGACGCAGAGCCGGGAGAAGAAGGACACGCTGCGCCTGTGCGGCGCCGAGCTCGTCGAGGTGCCCGCGGTGCCCTACAGCAACCCCGACAACTACCAGCACATCGGGCGGCGCCTGGCCGACCAGCTGCGCCAGCGCGAGCGCAACGGCGTCCTGTTCGCGGATCAGTGGAACAACATGGACAACCGCAAGGCGCATTACCTCTCGACCGGCCCCGAGATTTGGGCGCAGACCGAGGGCAAGGTGGACGGATTCATCTGCGCGATCGGCACCGGCGGGACCATCGCCGGCGTGTCGAGCTACCTGCGGGAGAGACGCAAGGACATCGTCATCGGCATCGCCGATCCGAAGGGCGCGGCGATGTACAGCTTCTTCGCGCACGGCGAGGTCAAGGCATCGCAAGGCGGCTCGATCACCGAAGGGATCGGGCTCGGGCGGGTAACCCGCATCATCGAGGACATCAAGGTCGACGAGCCCTATCTCATCCCCGACGAGGAAGCGGTGCCGGTGATCTTCGACCTGCTGCAGCACGAGGGCCTGTGCCTCGGAGGATCGAGCGGCATAAATGTCGCCGGCGCGATCAGGCTGGCGAAGCGCATGGGCCCGGGCCATACCATCGTCACCGTGCTTTGCGACCCCGGCAACCGCCACCAGTCGAAGCTGTTCAATTCCCGGTTCTTGCGCGAGAAGGGTCTTCCCGTACCGGAATGGCTCGAGCGGAAATCGGACCTGCAGGTGCCGTTTCACAAATAGATGAGGTTGCAAGGCGACATGCCCGAGCAAGCATTGCCTTCCCGCTGGCTGGTCTCGACCGGTTGGCTGGCCGCGCGCCTCGGCGCGCCGGACGTCGCCGTCGTCGACGGCTCGTTCTATCTTCCCGCGCTGAAACGCGACGCGGCGGCCGAGCATCTCGCCGGCCACATCCCGGGCGCGGTGCGCTTCGACATCGACGCGATCGCCGACCATTCCAATCCGCTGCCGCACATGCTGCCGAGCGCCGACGACTTCGCACGCGCGGTCGGCCAGCTCGGGGTCGCCGAGACCGACACCGTGGTGGTCTACGACGGCATCGGCCTGGGCGGCGCACCCCGCGTCTGGTGGACGTTCCGCGTCTTCGGCGCCCGCCGGGTGCTCGTCCTCGACGGCGGGCTGCCCAAATGGAAAAGGGAAGGCCGGCCGATCGAGACGGGCGCGGTGACGCGCACCCCGCGCAGGTTCACCGCCGAGCTCGATGCTGCGCGGGTTGCCGGTGTCGCCGAGGTGCAGCAGGCGCTCGCGCGGGGCGCCGCGCAGGTGGTCGATGCCCGCCCGGCCGACCGATTTCGCGGCGAGGCGCCCGAGCCACGCCCGGGGGTGCGCTCGGGACACATGCCCGGAGCGCTCAACGTGCCGGTGACCGCCGTCATCGAGGATGGGCGGCTGGTCGCGCCGGAGAAGATCGCCGCAGCATTCGCCGCCGCCGGCGTCGATCTCGACAAGCCGATCATCACCAGCTGCGGCTCGGGCGTGACCGCCGCGACCCTGTGGTTCGCCCTCGACGCCATCGGCAGGCCGCCGGCCGCGCTCTACGACGGCTCCTGGTCGGAATGGGGAGCGCGCGGCGATCTGCCGATCGAGCCGGCGCGCAAAGCCTGAGACTTGGCATGAGGCGGGGCAAATTGCCGCCCGCAGCAAGGCGCCGCTCTCTTTTGGCCGACGCGCAGAAGATTTATAGTGCGGCACGGGCTGTACAGCTTCCAGCCGCACCACGCGGAGAGGCGCCGCCATGATCTTCCGCCAGCTCTTCGACAGTGTTTCCGGCACGTACACCTACCTGCTGGCGAGCCGACATGGGGGCGAGGCGCTGATCATCGATCCGGTGCTGGAGAAGGTCGACCGCTACATCCAGCTCGTCGACGAGCTCGATCTCAGGCTGGTCAAGGCGGTCGACACCCATCTGCATGCCGACCACATCACCGGGCTCGGCGCGCTGCGCGACCGCACTCACTGCGTGACCGTGATGGGCGAGAGCAGCAAGGTCGACGTGGTCTCGATGCGAATAGCCGAGGGTGACAGGCTCACCATCGAGGGGCTTGCCCTCGACGTGCTCTACACCCCCGGCCACACCGACGACTCCTACAGCTTCCTGCTTCAGGACCGCGTCTTCACCGGCGACACGCTGCTCATTCGCGGGACCGGTCGCACCGATTTCCAGAACGGCGATGCGCGGGCGCAATACGACTCGATCTTCAACAAGCTGCTGCGGCTGCCCGACGAGACCATGGTGTTTCCCGCCCACGACTACAAGGGCGAGACGGTCTCGACGATCGGCGAGGAGAAGGCATTCAATCCGCGCTTGCAGGTCAAGTCGGTCGACGAATACGCCGAGCTGATGGGCAGGCTCAACCTGCCCAATCCGAAGATGATGGACGTCGCGGTGCCCGCCAACATGCGGGTGGGCCTCGCCCAGGAGGAGATCGCGCGCCGCGGCTGGTCGATGAGCGCGGCGGAAGCGATCGCACTTTGCGGCCGCCCCGACGTCGAGCTGGTGGATCTGCGGGAGCGGTCCGAGCGCGAGAAGCACGGCGTCATCCCGGGCTCGCTGCATGCCCCCTATGTCGATCTTGTGGCCAATGTGCGCCCGGGCGGGCTCCTGCACGAGCTCGCGCGCGCCACCGGCAAGCGCATCCTGTTCTACTGCGCCTTCGGCGAGCGCTCGGCGATGGCGGTGCAGGCCGCGCAGGATGCGGGCATTGCCGGCGCCTGCCACGTCGCCGGTGGCATCGATGCCTGGAAGAAGGCGAAAGGTCCTCTCGCGCGCGCCTGATGCCCGGCCCGGCATCGGCTCGCCGTCCGCGGCGGCGGACGCCTTGCCGGCTCAACGCAGGATCTGGCTCAGGAACAGCCGCGTGCGCCGGTGCCGGGGGTGAGCGAAGAAGGCCTCGGGCTCGCCCGCCTCGACGATCTGGCCCTCGTCCATGAACACGATGCGGTCCGCGACCTGACGGGCGAATGTCATCTCGTGGCTCACCACGAGCATCGTCATCCCGTCGAGCGCCAGAGCGGTCATCGTGTCGAGCACCTCCTTGACCATCTCCGGGTCGAGCGCCGAGGTCGGCTCGTCGAACAGCATGATCTTCGGCTGCATGCAGAGCGCGCGCGCGATCGCCACCCGCTGCTGCTGGCCGCCCGACAGCTGCGCGGGATACTTGTCCGCCTGCTCCGGAATTCGCACCCGGTCGAGGTAGTGACGGGCGATCTCCAGGGCCGCCCGCCTCGGCATCCGCCGCGCCCAGATCGGCGCGAGCGTGCAGTTCTCGAGCACGGTCAGGTGGGGAAACAGGTTGAACTGCTGGAACACCATGCCTACGTCGCGGCGCACCTCCTCGATCGTTGCAGGCTCGTCAGTCAGCTCGATGCCGTCGACGACAACGCGGCCGCGCTGCCAATCCTCGATCCGGTTGATGCAGCGCAAGAGCGTCGACTTGCCGCTGCCGGAAGGGCCGCAGATGACGATGCGCTGCCCCCGCAGCACCTCGAGCTCGATGTCGCGCAGCACATGGAAGCGACCGAACCACTTGTCCACGCCGATGATCTCGATCGCGACCTCGTTGTCGGTGGTGCGGATGTCGGGGCTCCCCCCGCGGGGCGGGCCGCCCACCGATCGCTCCTGCCCGGCACCCGCCGCCATTGCCGCCTCTTCTCAGCGCGGAAGCTCGGCGCGCAGGCGCCGCTCCATGAACTGCGCGTAGCGCGACATGCCGAAGCTGCCGAGGAAATAGATCATGCCGGCGAAGGCAAAGCCGGTGAACAGGGTCGACGGGGTCGCCCAGGCCGGATCGGCGAAGGCCGCGCGCAGCTGTCCCAGCAGGTCGAAAATGGCCACGATCATCACCAGCGTGGTGTCCTTGAACAGGGCGATGAAGGAATTGACGATGGCGGGAATGATCAGCCGCAGCGCCTGCGGCAGGATGACGAGGCCCATCATCCGCCAGTAGCCGAGCCCGAGCGCCAGCGCAGCCTCGAACTGTCCGCGCGGGATCGCCTGGATTCCGCCGCGCACCACCTCGGCGAGGTAGGCCCCGGCAAACAGCGCGACCCCGATCAGCACGTACAGGAACGGGTCGATCTTCCAGCTCGGCGGCAGGAACAGCGGGAGCATGTAGACGGCAAAGAACAGGACCGTGATCAGAGGCACGCCGCGCCAGAGCTCGATCACGAGGATGCAGAGCCAGCGCACGACCGGCAGCGCAGAACGTCGCCCGAGCGCGAGCAGGATGCCGATCGGCAGCGAGAGGACGATGCCGGTGAACGAGATCACCAGCGTCACCAGCAGCCCGCCCCAGAGCCGGGTCTCGACATGGCGCAGGCCGAGCACGCCGCCGACGAGAAGGAAATAGCCGGCGACGGGAAAGGCGCCGAACAGCAGAACCGCGTTGAGGAGCTTCCCGGGCAATCGGGGAACGAGCAGCTGCCCCAAGAGCAGCGCGGCGACGAGATAGGTGAGATCGACGCGCCACTGCTCGCTCTCCGGATAGAAGCCGTACATGAGCTGGATGAGCTTGGCTCCGATGAAGGGCCAGCAGGCGCCGACCGGCTGCCCGGCCGGCGCGAGGCAATCGATCCGGCTTTCTCCGCTCCAGGCCGCGTCGAAGAGCAGGAATCTGAGCGCCGGCCAGGCCAGCAGGGCGATGGCGACGGCGCTGACGATGCTGACAATCGCGTTGACCGGCCGCTCGAGCAGGCGGGCACGCGACCGGAGCGGAACGCTGCCGGCACTGAGCGGAGGCGGCTGCGGCTCGACCCGCCCCCGACCGACATGCGACTGCTGGTCCGGCGGCATCAGCGTTCCGCGATCCGGATATGCGCGTTGTACCAGTTCATCAGCGCGCTGGTGAGGAGCGAGATCAGCAGGTAGACCGCCATCGTCATGGCGAGGATCTCGATGGCCTGGCCGGTCTGGTTGAGCGCGGTTCCCGCGAAGACGGCGACCAGATCGGGATAGCCGATGGCGACCGCAAGCGAGGAGTTCTTGATCAGGTTGAGATACTGGTTGGCGAGCGGCGGCACGATGAGGCGAAGCGCCTGCGGGATGACGATCAGGCGCAGCGACAATCCGCGGCCGAGGCCGAGCGCCAGCGCCGCCTCGGTCTGGCCGCGCGGCACCGCCAGCACGCCCGCCCGCACGATCTCGGCGATGAAGGCCGCGGTATAGGTCGTCAATGCGACGCCGAGCGCGACGAGCTCGGGGATGAGCCGGACGCCGCCGACGAAATTGAACCCGCGCAGCTCGGGGGGCTCGAACCGGATCGGCCGCCCCGTGGCGATGAAGACGGCGAGCGGGATTCCGACGATCGACAGCAGGCCGGCGAGGAATACCGGGAAAGGCGCTCCGGTCCGATCCTGACGCCGCTTCGCCCACAGCCGCAGCGCGATCGCGGCGATCACGCCGGCAACGACAGCGACGCCGACGAGACCCGCCTTCGGCCCGGCGATCGGCGCCGGCACGAACAGTCCCCGGTTGTTGAGGAATATCCCGCCGAAGAGCGACAAGCTTTGCCGCGGCGCAGGCAGCGTTCCGAGCACGGCCAGGTACCAGAACAGGATCTGGAACAGCAGCGGGAGATTGCGGATCACCTCCACGTAGCCGCCGGCAAGCCGCGCCAGCAGCCAGCTCGGCGACAGCCGGGCGATGCCGATCGCAAAGCCCAGCACGGTGGCGAGCGCAACCCCCACCGCCGATACCAGCAGCGTGTTGAGCAAGCCGACGAGGAAGACGCGGGCGTAGCTGTCCGCCTCGGTGTAGGGGATGAGCGACTGGCTCACGCCGAAACCGGCGGTGTTCTCCAGAAAGCCGAAGCCGCTCGTGACATTGAGGGCCTGAAGGTTGGCGCGGACGTTGGCGGCGACCGCCGCGGCGGCCGCGAGCACTGCCGCCAGCAGCACCAGCTGGAGCAGAATCCGGCGCCGCACCGTTTTCCGGAAGAGGGCGCGCGGCGTCGGCGCCGCAGCGGCCTTGGTATCGCCGGACAATTGCTCCTCGCTGGCTCTGCGGCCGCGCTCGCGCTCGTGGCGCCGGCCGTGAAGCCGTCAGTTCCGCGCTTAGTGTAGCGACTCTGACGCTCGTATGCGCGTGTCCCGGGCGCGGCGCAGCACGAAGTGTTGCGCTGCAGACCCGGGACCGCCCGAAACTCGGTCTTTGCGGCGGTCCCGGATCAGCGGTGCAGCACGAGCGCTATCGGTCCGGATCAATTCGACTGCCCTCGAGCGCTCGTGCTGCACCGCATCCGGGACACGCATCTGAGACAACATCAGCGTCTCCTGCGCGCTACTCGAGGCGCAACGCGCCGTCACGATGCGCGTGCTCACCGGATCGGCGGGGCGTATTGTATTCCGCCCTTGGTCCACAGCCGGTTGAGGCCCCGGCTGATGCCCAGCTTCGAGGCGGCGCCGAGATTTCGATCGAAGACCTCGCCGTAATTGCCGACCTGCTTGAGCGCCCGCACCATCCAGTCCTTGGTCAGGCCGAGCTGCTCTCCGAAATTGCCCTCGACCCCGAGCAGCCGCTTGATCTCGGGCTGAATCGACTTCATCGCCTCGGTCACGTTCCTCGACGAGACGCCGAGCTCCTCGGCGTTCAGCATCCCGAAATGCACCCATTTGACGATGTCGAACCACTGATCGTCGCCATGGCGCACCAGCGGACCGAGCGGCTCCTTCGAGATGACCTCCGGCAGGATGACGTGCTCGTTGGGGCTGGCGAGCTTCAGCTTCTCGGCGTAGATCTGCGACATGTCGGTGGTGAAGACGTCGCAGCGGCCGGACTCGTAGGCCTTTATGGTCTCGTCGGCGGTGCCGAATGCAACCACCTCGTATTTCATGCTGTTGGCGCGGAAGTAATCGGCGAGATTGAGCTCGGTCGTGGTGCCCGTCTGCGTGCAGATCGAGGCTCCGTTGAGCTCGAGCGCCGAATTGACCTTGAGCGCCTTGCGCAGCATGAAGCCCTGGCCGTCATAGTAGGTGATCCCGGCGAAATTCCCGTAAACGGCGTCGCGCGAGAGCGTCCAGGTGGTGTTGCGCGACAACAGGTCTATGGCCCCGCTCTTGAGCGGCTCGAAGCGATCCTTGGCGGAGAGCGGAGTGAACTTCACCTTGGCGGAATCGTTCAGGACCGCCGCCGCAACCGCGCGACAGAAATCGACGTCAAAGCCGGTCCAGTTGCCCTTGTCGTCTGGCAGCGAGAAGCCCGGCACTCCCTGGCCGACGCCGCAGAGGAGCGAGCCGCGATCCTTCACCGCCTTGAGCGTCTGCGCGCTTGCCGCCGTCGGGCAACCGAGCGCCAGCGCCGTGCCCAGGAGACAGATCACACGCACCATCGAACAACCCTTCCTCGACAGCCCGTCAACCGTTGTGGCCACCTCGCGGAACCTCGCGCCGCCACGCGTCGTTCGCGTGCGAGCCCGGATCTGCGGTGACGCCCCGCTCGCCGGCAACAGCCCGCGGCAAGTCTCGGGATTCATCTCAGAACGATCGCTCGTGGGGGTCAAGGGGTTGACGTCATGGCAGCACGAAGCCATCACCCGGCGCTTGCGGCATCATCGCACGCACCAGGCATTCGCGGCCGAACCCGCCGCGTCGAGGAACCCTCATGAGCAGAGACATCCAGGCCGATCGCTCGCATCGGCGGCTGCAGCCCGCAACCCTCCTCGTGGTCGGTGGCCGCGACCCCGCCGCGTATCACGGCTTCGTCAACCCCCCCGTCCATCACGTCTCGACCGTGCTCTATCCGAGCGCCGAGGACTTTCGGGCACGGCGCGCGCGCTATCAGTATGGCCGGCGCGGCACGCCGACCTCGGAGGCTCTCGAAACCGCTCTGCGTGAGCTTGAGGGTCCGCTCTGCGCCGGCGTGGCCCTGCTGCCGTCGGGGCTTGCCGCCATCTCGGCGGCGCTGCTCGCCGTCGTCGCGGCGGGCGACCACGTCCTGGTCACCGACAGCGTCTATCAGCCGACGCGCCGTTTCTGCGACCGCGTGCTCAAGCGCTACGGAGTTACCACGAGCTATTACGATCCGATGATCGGCGGCGGCATCGCCGCGCTCATCCAGCCGAGCACGCGCGCGGTATTCGTCGAGGCGCCGGGCTCGCTCTCGTTCGAGGTTCAAGACGTGCCGGCGATCGCGGCCGCGGCCCACGCCCGCGGGGCGTTGGTGCTGATGGACAACACCTGGGCCACCCCGCTGTGCTTCCGCGCATTGGAGAAGGGCGTCGACCTCTCGATCCAGGCGGCGACCAAGTACATAGGCGGCCATTCCGACCTCATGCTGGGAACGGTCGCCGCCAATCAAGCCGGCTGGGAGCGACTGATCGAGACGGTGCACGATGTCGGGCTCTGCGTCGGGCCCGACGACATCTATCTCGGCCTGCGCGGCCTGCGCACGCTCGGCGTGCGGCTGGCGCAGCACGACCAGGCGGGGCGCACCGTCGCGGGCTGGCTGGCGCGGCGTCCGGAGATCGCCCGCGTGCTGCATCCGGCGCTCGACGGCTGCCCGGGGCACGCCGTCTGGGAACGGGATTTTTCCGGTGCCAGCGGGCTGTTCAGCGTCGTCTTCAGGCCGGTTCCCGAGACGGCGGTGAACGCGTTCCTGAACGCGCTCACCCTGTTCGGGATGGGCGCGTCATGGGGCGGCTACGAGAGCCTGGCGATACCGTTCGACTGCTCGAGCATCCGGACCGCGACGCGATGGGCGCCGGAAGGACCCACCGTGCGCATTCATATCGGCCTCGAGAGCGTCGATGATCTGATCGCCGATCTCGAGCGCGGCTTTGCCGCGCTGGCGGCGGCAGGACCCTGAGCCCGCGCTCGCGCTCAGGCGCGGTTCGCGGTGGCGACGCCGCGCCCGCGATCGCGCAGCTCGAAGTACAGGTTGCGCGCATAGACGAAGACCCCGAAACCCTGGCCGAGGATGAAGACCGGGTCGCGAATGTAGAGCGCATAGCCGAACAGCAGGACGCCGCCGCCGATCGAGAAGAACCAGAAGGCGATCGGCACCACCATCCGCCCGGCGCGCTCGGAGGCGATCCACTGCACCACGAACCGCATGGTGAACATGATCTGCGCGAGATAGCCGAGCAGCACCCACCACTGGAACTTGGAGACGAACACCTCGTGGAGGTAGCTGCCGATCGCCTGCGAGAGCTCAATCAGCATGCCGTTTCACCTCCAGCATTCGCGGCACCCGGCGCCGGTGGATCAGCCACCACACGCCGATCAGATCCAGGATGCCGATCCCGAGCCGGTTCCACATGCCGTAATTGGACGCGCCGCTGCGGCGCGGCCGGTCGACCACGTCGACATAGGCAATGTCGTAGCCTTCGCGGCGCACCAGCGCCGGGAGAAACCGGTGCAGCCCGTCGAAATAGGGCAGCGCCAGGAACACCTCACGACGAAACGCCTTGAGCCCGCAGCCGGTATCGCGGGTGCCGTCGCGGAGAAGGGCGGCGCGAATGGTGTTGGCGATCCAGGACTGCGTCCTCTTGAACGCGCTCGCCTTGCGCCCGACCCGCTGGCCGGCGACGAGGCCCACATGGGGCGCACCTGCTGCGAGTGCCTTGAGAAGGGCCGGAATGAAAGCCGGATCGTTCTGCCCGTCGCCGTCGAGCGTCACGACCACCGGCGCCCGGGCATGCAGCACGCCGGTGCGAATTGCCGCCGACTGGCCGCACGAGACCTGGTGGATGATATGCCGGAGCCAGGGCCGGCTCGCCATGAGCAAGGTCAATTCCGATTCGGTGCGGTCCGCAGAGCCGTCGTTGACGTAGATCAGCTCGAATCTCGGCCCGCTGCCCAGCGCAGCCGTGATCTCGGCCGTCAGCGGCGCAATGTTGGCGGCCTCGTTCCGGACCGGAACGACGACGGAAACGTTCGGCTCGTTCACGCTGGCAGGCCTGTCGCTCATTGGCTGTCCGAGATCGCCGCGAGACGGCCGGGCACAACCGATTTTCCGGCCGCGGCGAGCTTCTTATGGGGCGAGAAGCTGCCCGACAACCTTTTTGATGCGCGCCAGCGAGGGGCCGGGCATGGCTCGAGCCCTCCCGTCGGCGGCACGGACGAACACCAGGCCGCGCGCCGCGAACCATTCGCGCACCAGCAGCACGCCGACGACGCCGATGAAGGCGCCGGCGAGCACATCGCTCGGGAAGTGGGCGGCGAGCACGACCCGGCTCAGCGCGATGACGACGGCATAGGTCCACAGGAGCGGTCGGGCCCGCGGCCACAACGCTCCGAGCGCCGTGGCGATCGCGAACGCATCGATGGCATGGCCCGAGGGCAGGCTGGCATATTCGACGCTCCAGCGAAACGGCCGATAGATGAACGGGTCGGCGGCGCCCTCGACCAGCGGGCGAGCGCGCCCGATCAGGCGCTTGATGATCGCAAAGACGAGGCCGGGCAGGCAGATCGCCGCGAACAGAAAACCCAGCCGCACCGCAAGCGCCGCCAGCACGCCTCGGGAGATGCGGCCCAGCGCAGGCCGCGCAAGCATCGCCGTCGCCGCGAGCATCAGCGCGATCGGCAACAGCACGCGCACCGACTTGCCGAAATCGGTCGCTTCATCGAGCGCGCCGATGAGCCAGGCAGGCAGATGCCGCGCCGCGCCGACCGCCCAGCCGTCGACCGTGATCATGGTCGCCGCCAGCACTGCGATCAGCGTGGCCGCGGCGGTGCCGACGAGCGGCCGCGCGAGCCAGGCCGGACGCGCGCGGGGCCGTGCCCGGCGGCCCAGCAGCGCGAGATACTGGCGCGCATTGGCGGCGACCATGTGCCGCCAGGGCTGCGAACGGCCGGTCGGTTCCCACCTTGCCTTCTCCTCGACGGTCACGATGACCCTGCCGAGCGATACACGGCGATCGTCACCGAGCGTCCGTTGCTGACGTTGATTCCCTCGATGCGCGGGCCGGCGGCGTAACGCAATCCGATCGCCTCCGCGTATTGGGCGAAGCTTCGCTCCTGCCGCGCCTCGACGAACGCAAACCGGCAGGTTCCGCCGTTGAGGAATTCGGCGGCTCCGGCGCTGTCGGTCAGGCGGGTCGCGGTGCCGGCGAGAAACACCAGGCTCGGCTCCTGATAGCCGACTGCGGCGGCCACCGGCCGCGCGCAGCCGCTGTCGCGCAGGACCCGGGCGAGCGCAGCGCTCGGAAACAGCTGGCCGAGCGAAGGAACGACGACGGCGAAAATCGCCACAGCGACGAGGACGGCGGCGGCGACCGCCCGCAGCAGCGAATGCTCGGCTCCGTCGACCTCGTAGAGCCGCCAGGCCAGAAGCCCCATGACGGCGGCAGCGCCGATGCAAGGCCATGCCAGCGGTCCCAGCTGCCGGCCGACCGCGGCAAGGAGCACGATGCCGAGAATGCCGGCCAAGAGCGGCACCACGAACCACCACATCGTCCCGAACACGAGCCGCGGCTGGCGCGACAGCGCCCGCGCGTCGATGACGCCCGCGATCAGGATTGCAACCGCCGGGTAGAGCGGCAGCACGTAATGCGGCAACTTGGTCACAACCAGCTCCAGCAGCAGCCAGGACGGAAGCAGCCAGGCCAGCAGGAACTTCGTGGCTGGCTCGCGGCGCCCTGCCCACACCGCCGGCGTGGCGAGCGCGGCGAGCGTAGCCCCCGGCCAGAACGTGATCCAGAACAGCACGAAGTAGTAGCCGGGCGGCGCGCCGTGCGATTCCTGCCCCTCGAAGATCTTGCTGAGGAAGTCCTGCCCGACCGACTCGGCAAGGAATGCGTCCCCGGCGCGGCCGAGGATCGCCAGAAACCAGGGAAGCACCAGCAGCGCGAACCAGATTGCTCCCGGCAGCGGCTTGAGCGCGCGCAGCCAATCCGCCGAACGGTCGACGACGATCAAGGCAATGGCCGCCGCGATGACGATCATGACGATGACCGGACCTTTGAGCAGCACGCCGGCGGCCAGCGCGGTCCAGAACACGGCGGCGCCCGGCCAGACACCGGGATTCTCACCGTTGTCACCGGAGAGCGCATGAGATTGCCCGCCGCGCTGTTGCGCCTCCGCCCGCAGATAGGCACGGCCCATGGCGCCCATGGCGGCGACGACGGTGAGCAGCAGCGCCGCGTCGGTCTTGGCGGTCAGCCGCTCGATCCCGAGCAGCACGCAGCTTGCCATCATCAGCGCAGCGAGCACCGCGGCGCGGCGGGAGACGAAAGCGAGCGCCGCCCAATAGGTCAGCAGCACCGCCCCTACGGCACCGGCCAGCGACGGCACGCGATAGAGCCAGATCGTGGTGAGTGCCTGGCGCATTCCCAATGCAGCCGCCGCATTCACCACGCCCGCCTGCAGCCAGTAGATGCCGACCGGCTTCTTGTAGCGGACCTCGTCCTGGAACCGGATGTCGACATAATCGCCGCTCTCCACCATCTGCCTGGTGGCCTGGGCGAAGCGCGCCTCGTCGCGATCGATGGGAGGGATGCTGAAGAAGCCGGGCAGGAAGCACATCAGGGCGACCGCGAGCAGCACCACTACCGCGCGCGGATGCGAGCCCACGGCGAGATCGACCACGCTTCTGAGGCTCAGCGCGGAAGCCCCCTTCCTGGTTTCGTTCTCCGCCGCGACCACAGCTTCTCCTCGATCCGAGCACCGGCCGGATAATGAAAAACAAGGCCGCGGCACAAGAAAGGCGACGCCGCAACGCGACCGCGAGCCGCTCGTCACTCGATGCGCACCATGACGCTGTCGCTCGTCCCTTGCGCATCGATCACGGTGAGCCGCACGAAGCCGGGCCCGTCCGGCGCGACCAGGAGCGTGCGCCGTCCCGCCGCCGGCGTCGGCTGCCCATTCACCAGGACCGTCAGCGGCCGGGCACCGCCCGAGACCTTGAGCGCGATGCGCTCGGGCCTGCCGGAGGCATCATGCGGGAGCTCGAGGCGCGCGCCGTCCGGCGGGAACATGATGTGCAGCTGCGCTTCACTCACCTCCCCGGCCGGGCCTCCGCTGCGAAAGTGCTGCAGCGGCGGGGGAAGCCTTCGGCCCGCCGCGAGGGTGCCCGCGGGCGGCGGCGGCAGCGCGCTCGGCTTGCCTGTCCGGGCAAAGGCGTCGAACAGGATCGGTGCCGCAGCCGACCGTCCGAGCAGCCCGGGAGCCGGCGCGCCGTCGGGACGGCCGACCCAGACGCCGATCGTGCGCTTGCCGTCGAAGCCGACGGCCCACGCATCGCGATAGCCGTATGAAGTGCCGGTCTTGAAAGCTATGCGCCCGCCGGCGGCATTCTCCGGCGGCGGCGTGCCGGTGAGAATGTTGCCGACCTGCCAGGCCGCCGCCGGATCGAGCAGCCGGCGCGGCGCGGATTGGTCCGCCGCATCGTCCATCCGCTCGTGCAGCGCAACGGTGGTACCCAGCCGTGCCAGCCCGGCATAGAGCGTGACGAGATCGTTGAGCGTGACACCCACGCCGCCCAGACCCAGTGCGAGCCCGGGCACCTCACCGGGGGGCAGGACCAGACCTGCACCCGCCTGCTGGATACGCGCGGTGAAGCGGCTCGCGCCGAGCTTGTCGAGCACAGCGACCGCGGGGACGTTGAGCGACAGCTGCAGCGCACGCCGGATCGTGACCGTGCCCTGAAAGGTCAGGTCGAAGTTCTCCGGTGCATAGGCACCGAAGCGGATCGGCCGGTCCTCGATCAGCGTGTCGGGATGGATCAGGCCGTCCTCGAAGCCGAGACCGTAGATGAACGGCTTGAGGGTCGAGCCGGGCGAGCGCACCGCCTGCGTCATGTCGACTGCGCCGGCGCGGCGCACGTCGAGATAATCGGGCGCAGCGACCCGCGCCAGCACCTCGCCCGTCGCATGCTCGACAGCGAGAATGGCGACCGAGATATCCGGCCCCAGCGCGCGGGCGCGCTCGCGGGCAAGCTCCTCGAGGCTGCGCTGCAAGCTCGCATCGAGCGTGAGCCGATGCCGCCTGCGGTCGGCGGCGGCTGCGAGCGCGGCATCGGCGGCGTGCGGGGCGAGGAGCGGCATGGGCTTGCGTCCGTCCGGCACCGGCTCCCGCCTGGCCCGTTCGATCTCGCTGCCGGCCACCACGCCTGCCGCCGCAAGCCGGTCGAGCACGCGGTCGCGCGCAAGCCGTGCCGCCGCCGCCGAACGGTCGGGACGGCGCTGCTCCGGCGACTGCGGGAGCCCGACCAGCAGGGCCGCTTCGCCGAGCGTCAGCCGGCGCGGCTCGCGGCCGAAATAGGCGAGCGAAGCCGCCCGCACCCCTTCGAGATTGCCGCCGTAGGGCGCAAGCGAAAGATAGAGCGCAAGGATCTGGTCCTTCGACAGCCTCTGCTCGATCTCGACTGCGCGCAGCATCTGCCGCAACTTGGCGGCGAAGCTGCGCTCCCCGCGCGGCTCGAGCAGCCGCGCCACCTGCATGGTGATGGTGGAGGCGCCGGAGACGATCCGTCGGTTCGCGAGCAATTGCAGCGCCGAGCGGGCGAGCGCCAGCGGATCGATGCCGTGATGCGAGGCGAAGCGCTTGTCCTCGTAGGCGAGCAGCAGCTCGAGAAACCGCGGGTCGACGCTTTCGCGCGTGGCCGGCAGCCGCCAGCGCCCCTCCGGCGTGGTATAGGGCCGCAGAAGCCGCCCCTCTCGATCCACCACCACGGCAGAGAACGCAAGGTCCTCGCCCAAGGGGGGCGAACCGAGCGAGGCGACCACGCAGGCACATGCCGCGACGACGGCGATCATCGCAACCGTTCCGGCAATCACGCTGAGGCGCAGCCCGAGTCTCGGACGACCGCCTCCGCTCCCCCGCGGAGGGCGGACCGAGCCAGTCCGCCCGGCGGGGAGACCCGAGGCGCGCGGCTTGCGCAGGGTCTCAGTCACCCCGAGCCTCCCGCCGGAGCGCCGAGATCGTCGCCCTTCGCGCGGATCATCTCACCTCGCCGCCGTCACCTCGACCGTGCCGCTCGCGGTGCGCCCGAAGCGGTCCGGCCGATACATGTCCTCCACATAGGCTTGCGGATGCACGTAACGGCCGGGCGAAACCGCGCGTACCACATAGGCGACGGTGAACACCGACGGATCGCCGCTCTTGCGCTCGAACGCGGCGCTGAACCGATCGTCGCGGAATTCGGTGCTCACCGGCTCCTGCGCATTCTCGATCCAGGACAGCGTGCCGGCGTCGCCGGACGAGACCAGGCGCGGATTGTCGATCTCGAATCCCGCCGGCAGATAGTCGGCGACGATGATGCGGCCGAACTGGGGCTGCGGCTCGGTGATCCGCAACACCACGGCGAAGCGCTCGTTGCGCATAGCCTTGCTCGGATCGGCGGGCTTGCCGGCGAGCGTGTAGTACTTGCGCTCGATCCTGAAGCCCCGCTCGGCCGACGGCTCCGGCACCAGTGGCGCGCCGGACACCGTGACGATCGCCTGCACCGGACCATCGCTGATATTGGTGACTTTCAGCGGCTGTGCCAGCTCGCCTGGGCGCAGGGTGCGATTGAGCGCACCCTGGATCCGCTCTCCGCCCACTTCCAGAGATACCGCCTGCGCATCCTTGATCAGCGCGCGCGCGGCAAGCACCAGCCAGGCATTCTCCTGCGTCGACGTGTAGGGGGTGAGATTGCGTGCGGTCTCCACCCGCTCGGCGGCACCGACGATCGTCGGCCGCGGGGCGCCGCCCTCGGAAGCAAGCGTGACCAGCGCGGCCGCGTCGCGCAGTGCCGAGCCATAGTCGGAACGGCTATGGTCGAGCACGGGTTGGGGGGCAATCGAGGCCAGTGCCGCGGCGAACACGCGTTCCGCGCGCGCGCGGTCGCCGAGCATCGCCAGCGCCGCGGCGATCTGCGCCTTGGCGATCGGCGTGGCGATATCGTCGAGCCTGGTGTCGGCGAGGTAGCGCAGGTCGCCGACCGGGGCAACGCCGTTGCGCGCCAAAACGTAAAGCGCGTAGGCGAGATTGCGGCCGCCGTCCTTGCCCGGCTCCTCGATGTTGCCGACGAAGTTGCGGAGCCGGTCGAGCGCGAGCCTGAACGGGGCGTCGGGCACGGCAAACCCGCGCTCGCGCGCGCGGGTCAGGAAATCGGTGACATAGGCGTCGAGCCAGGCATCGTCGCCGCCTGCCGACCACAACCCGAACGCGCCGTTGGCGCCCTGCCGCGCCAGCAGCCGATCGATCGAATCGCGGATGCGCTGATCGATCGACCCGTCGAGGGCAAGATGCGCTGCGCCCGCCAGCTCGTTTGCATAGAGAAGCGGCAGCGCGCGGCTCGCGATCTGCTCCGAGCACCCGAACGGATATCGATCGAGCGCAGTGACGAGCGCCGCCGCATCGAGCGCCGACGAGACGCCGACCGAGAGGGCCACGCTCGCGCTGCCCGGCACCAGGTCAGCGAACAGGTCGGGCGACAAGGTCACGCTCTCGCCCTTGGCGAGCGGCTTGACCGTGCGGCGCGCGAGCGCCCGCGTGGCAGGGCGCACCCCGAACGAATAGCTGCGCTCGAGCCGGTATCCACGCGGGCCGCTGATCCGGACCTTCACCTCCGCATCCCCCGCAGCCGTTGCCGCGAGCGGCACCGCGAGCGAGCTGCGCTGCCTCGCTTCGAGCCTGATGGTCTGCGGCGGGATCGCGGCAGCGACGCCTTCACTGCTCACCTCGAGCCGGTAATCGCCCCCCTCGCCTTCGACGTTGTCGAGGGCGAGCTGCATCGTGCTGCGATCGCCGTTGAGCAGGAAACGCGGCAGCGTCGCCGTGAGCACCACCGGATCGCGGATCGTCACATCGCCGTCCGCTCGACCGAGCTTGTCCTTGCTCCAGGCGATCGCCATGACCCGGGCGGTGCCGGAAAAATCCGGAATGTCGAGCACGACCTCGGCGGTGCCGTCGGGCCCGACCGTGACGATGCCGGAAAAGAGCGCCAAGGGCTTCTGCGCTGGCGGCGAGCCCTGCAGCTCGACCGCGCCCGCATCGCCGCCGGTCCTGATCTGGCCGCGCGTGCCCTGCATGCCGTCGATCAGCTGGCCGTAGAGATCGCGGACGTCGACCGTGAGCCGCCGCTGGCCGAGGTAGTATTCGTCGGGCGCCGGCGGCTTGTAGCCGGTGAGGTTGAGGATGCCGAGGTCGACCGCCGCCACCACGACGCGGGCCTCCTCGCCGGCGCCGAGCCCGCCGACCTTCACCGGGATGCGCAGAGCGCTGTTCGGTCGCGACAGCGCCGGCAGGCTGACGTCGAGCGCGAGCGTCCGCGCCTTGCGATTGATCGACACCCACTGCACGCCGATGGCGCGTCCCGGCATGCGCTCCGACTGGGCATCGAGCGGCCGGCGAAGCGTTGCGAGCAGATAGACCCCGCTGCCCCAGTCGTGACCGACCGGAAGGCGCAGCCGCGCGGTCCCGGCGGCGACGTCCTGGCTCAGCGTGGAGATGAGCCGATCGCCGATCACGTTGAGCGTGAGCTTGCCGGCGGTCCGCGCGGTCACCGCCACGGCCATGCTTTCGCCCGGCGCGTACTCGGCCTTGTCGACGGCGATCTCCAGGAGGTCCGGCGTGTCGGCGTTCGCCTCCGCATACCAGCCCGCGTCGAAGGCGACCGAGCTCACCGCGCCGTTGCGATCGCCGGTCGAGACTTCGAGCCGGTAGCGGCCCCACTGGACCGGGACCGAGATGCGCACGGGCCTGTCCGCGGCGGCATCGAGCGAGCCGTCAGCCACCCGCCGCGTCGTCTTGACGGGCTCGAAATCCCAGCTGCCGTCGCGGCGATACCACTGGTATTTGGTCTCCACCTTGAGCAGCTCGTAGCGCAAGCCGCTGCGCGCGAGCTGCTTGCCGTCGGGCGCGGCCACGATCACGTCGAAGCCCGCATTCTCGCCGTCGCTCAGCGAGCGGGGCGAGAACAGCGGCTTGATGCCGATCATCGGCGCGGCCGGGACCACCGGCAAGGCGAGCTTGCGCTCCACCGCGCGTCCCCCGGGCTCCGCCATCCGCACTACGATCTGCGCCTGCAGCGGCCGTGTGGTCGCCGGCTGCCGGTCGAGGGTGACGGAAAAATGCGCCTTGCCGTCGGCATCGGTCTCCGGCAGGGCTTCGAGCGCCTGCCGGCTTGTCTCGACCTCGTCGTCGGCGAGGCCGAACTGGAAACCGGGAATGCCGGGCCGCTCGCTCGCCGCCGAGACGATGACCTCGCCCTCGAGCTCGAGGTTGGCGGCGGGCGCGCCGTAGAGATAGCGACCTTCGACGAGGACCTCAGCCGGTCCGCTCCGCGACAGGCCCGTCGCCTTGGAGGCGAGCTCGAACTCGAGCCGATCGGGAACGTAATCCTCGACCAGGAAGGTGGTCTCGCCGACCGGCGGGCGCTTCGGATCGGTGAAGGCCCGCACCCGCCAGGTGCCGGTCGGAGCGGAGGGCACCAGCCGTACCGGGAGGGTGCGGCCGCCCAGGCCCGCATCAGCGGCTACCGTGCGGCGATACTCGACGCCGTCCGGCCGTTCGACCACCAAGGTGAGCGGCACGTTGAGCGCGGCCAAGCCCAGGCCATCACGCAGCAGCGCCGTGATCTGCACCGTCTCGTCCGAGCGGTAGACGCCGCGCTCGGTGTAGACGAACGCGTCGAGCCCGGCCGGCACCACCCGCCCGGCGACGCCTCGGTCGCTCAGATCGAAGGCGGGCGTCTTCAGGCTCAGGAAGGCATAGTCGCCCTTGGTGTCGCTCGCGATCAGCATTGCCGGGGCAAGCGCCCCTTCGCCGCGGGTCAGATTGGCTTCGAACTGGACGTGGCCGGTATCGCTGGTTCGCCGGCGCGCCAGCACCTCGTTGCCG
>DASXAP010000295.1:0-7228 GCA_036406655.1 Xanthobacteraceae bacterium
ATCAAGCGCATGCAGGCGGCGGTGAAGGCCGTCACCGGCGGCGCAGCGGCGCTCGACGTGAAGATCGTCCAGCTCGTCAAGCTGCTCCGCAACGGCGAGCCCGTGAAGATGTCGAAGCGCGCCGGCGACTTCGTCACCTTGCGCGATGTCGTGAACGAGGTCGGCAGGGATGCCGTACGCTTCATGATGCTCTACCGCAAGAACGACGCGGTGCTCGACTTCGACCTTGCCAAGGTCATCGAGCAGTCGCGCGACAACCCGGTGTTCTACGTCCAGTACGGCCACGCCCGCGGCCGGTCCGTGTTCCGCAACGCGCGCGAGGTCGTCCCGGACTTGCCGGACGAGCCCCAGGCGCGCGCCGCGGCGCTCGTTCGCGCGCCGCTCGAGCGCCTCGACGATGCCGGCGAGCTCGCGCTGATGCGGCGGCTCGCGCTTTACCCGCGTCTTGTCGAAGCCGCCGCGAGCGCCCACGAGCCGCACCGCATCGCCTTCTATCTCTATGAACTTGCAAGCGATTTCCACGCCCACTGGAATCGCGGAAAAGACGCGCCACATTTACGCTTCATTATCCAGAATGATCCACAAATGACCTTGGCTCGCCTTGCGCTGGTGCAGGGCGTTGTCACGGTTCTCGCGTCGGGGCTCGGTATGCTCGGCGTCGAGGCGCCCGAGGAGATGCGTTGATCCCGCGCGGCGCCATTGGGTGGATGGACCCCGCTCGATAGATGCGCCATTCAGCCGATCGAGCGCGACCCCAGTACCGGAAAACGGGATGAGTATGGCGGACGACCACACCTTAGGATCCTATCGCTCCAATGATCCGTATCGACGCGCGTCCGAACCGGCGCGTCCGAACGAGCAGGCAGGCGGCGGCGATCCGCTCGCCGAGCTCGCCCGTCTGATCGGGCGGAGCGATCCATTTGCCGAGTTCGGACGGGTGAGCTCGCGTCAGGCGAGGCGCCAAGCAGTGGGACAGGCGCAGGCCGCCTTGCCCGCGCCGGCCGAGCAATGGCACGCGCCGGTGGGCGAGCACGAAACGGAATTCGCCTCCGACGATGCGTCAACCCGCGATCCCGATGGGACCAGCGGGGTGAATGATCCTGGCTATGGATATGCGCCCGCGCATGGGGACGAGGAGGGAGTGGCCGACAACCGCGTTTACGACGAGGTGCCGCTGGCTGCCGACCACCAAGGCCGGTACGAGGACGACCATCTGCACGAGGGCGAGCAATACGCCGAACAGCTGCAGGAGGGTTACGACGGCGATCAGTATTACCAGGACGACGCCCCGCTCGCGCCGCACGAAGACGAAATGTACGACGATCCGCCGCGCGAAGGTCGGCGCGGCAGCCTGGTGACCATGCTGGCGCTCGTCGGCTGCGCCTTGCTCGGCACGGCGGGCGCCTACGCCTATCGGAGCTACTCCGCCCCCGCCGATACGACGCAACCGCCTCCGGTCATCACTGCCGACAACTCGACGCCGACCAAGATCGTCCCCGCCACCGCTGGGGATCCGCAATCCGGCAAGGCCGTGCAGGATCGGCTGGCGAATGCCGGCAAGGAGCAACTGGTGTCGCAGCAGGAAGAGCCGGTGGCGCTGAAGGAGCTTGCGTCCCAGCCGGCCCCGCGCGTCGTGCCGCCGGCAGCGCCGGCGCAAACCGGCTCGGCGCAGCAGCCGCCGCTCGCCGCTGGCGCCGCGCAGGCTTCGACCGAGCCCAAGAAGATCCGCACCGTCACCATTCGTCCCGACGGAACCGACATGAGCGGCAGACCGGTGGGTGCGCCCGGGCTGGCCGCGCCGCCCGCTCCGAAGGCGGGCACGGCACGCAGCGAAGGTCCGATCTCGCTCGATCCACAGGCGGGCGAGCCCGCTGCCGCGGCGGCCGGCCGGACGCAGACCGCGGCCGTGTCCCCCCCGTCAGCGCGGCCGGCAGCGCCGGCGTCGGGCGGATTCGTGGTGCAGCTCTCCTCGCAGCGGAGCGAGAGCGAAGCGCTGGCGTCCTTCCGCAGCCTGCAGGCAAAATTCCCCAATGAACTCGGCGGGCGGCAGCCGATCATTCGACGTGCCGATCTCGGCAGCAAAGGCGTATTCTACCGCACCGTGGTCGGCCCGTTTGCGTCCGCCCATGAGGCAAGCCAATTCTGCGCCAGCTACAAGGCGGCCGGCGGCCAGTGCGTCGTGCCCAACAACTGAGTTGACCCCTGCCCCATGCGCGGCTAGTCCGCGCCGATGAGTGTACGGGCTTTCATCACGGGTCTTGCGGGCACGGTTCTGACGCCGGCAGAGCGCGGGTTTCTGCGCGAGAGCGAGCCATGGGGGCTCATCGTCTTCAAGCGCAATGTCGATACCCCGGAGCAGGTGATCCGGCTGGTGGCTGCTTTTCGCGACGCGGTGGGTCGCGACGCCCCCGTGCTCGTGGACCAGGAGGGCGGCCGCGTGCAGCGTCTCGGCCCGCCGCATTGGCCGGCCTATCCCGCCGGTGCCACCTATGGCCGCATCTACGACCGGGACCCCGCGCTGGGTCTCAAAGCCGCGTATCTGGGGGCGCGCTTGATCGCCGCTGATCTCATCGCAGTCGGCATCGACGTGGATTGCCTGCCGATAGCCGATGTACCGGTTGCCGGCGCCAATTCAGTCATCGGCGACCGGGCCTATGGCGAGAGCGCGGACAAGGTCGCTGCGCTGGCGCGATCGGTGGCGGATGGCCTGCTCGCGGGCGGCGTTCTGCCGGTGCTCAAGCATATTCCAGGACACGGCCGCGCGAGGGCGGACAGTCACGAGGCGCTTCCGGTGGTCGAGACAGATCGCGCAACCCTCATGAACACGGATTTTGCCGCATTCCGTCCGCTCGGCGACCTGCCGCTGGCGATGACCGCCCATGTCGTATACTCGGCCATCGATCCTATTGCTCCGGCCACCACTTCGGTCACTCTGGTCCGGGACGTGATTCGGGGCTGGCTCGGGTTTCGCGGCCTGTTGATGAGCGACGATATCTCCATGGACGCCCTGTCGGGCTCGATCGAGGCGCGCGCGCGTGCCGCGATCTCTGCCGGCTGCGACGTGGTGCTTCATTGCAATGGCGAGCTCGCTGAAATGCGGGCGGTCGCATCCGCCGTGCCGGCGCTGACCGGCGCGGCCGCGGCACGGGCGGAGGCCGCGCTCGCTCGGCGAGGGCGGATGCCCGAGCAAGACCTTGGCGCCGTGCGGGCCGAATGGGCGGCGCTCATGGATGCTCCGGCAGGCGCCGGGAGGGCGACATGATGAATTCCGAGGAAAGCAATTTCGAAGCCGACCTCACGGCCGAGCGGGCGACCGGCGAGCCGGCCTTAGTCGTCGATGTCGAAGGTTTCGAGGGCCCGCTCGATCTCCTCCTTGCGCTCGCGCGCCAGCAGAAGGTCGACCTCGCCAAGATCTCGATCCTGGCGCTCGCCGACCAGTATCTCGCCTTCATTGAGGAGGCACGCAAGCTGCGGCTGGAACTGGCAGCCGACTACCTCGTGATGGCGGCCTGGCTCGCCTATCTGAAGTCGCGCCTGCTCTTGCCGGATACCAATGCACCGGAGGGTCAGAGTGCCGAGGACATGGCGATCGCGCTCGCGATGCGGCTCAAGCGCCTCGAAGCCATCCGCGACGTTGCCGAGCGCCTGTTCGGGCGCCCGCAGCTCGACCGGGACGTGTTCGTGCGCGGGCAGCCCGAGCCGATCGCCCACATCAAGCGCCCGCAATGGAGCGCGACGCTGTACGATTTGTTGTCGGCCTACGCGCAGCAGCGGCAGAAGGCGGCGCTCGCGCATGTGCGGCTCGCCAAGCGCAGCGTGTGGTCGCTGGCCGAAGCGCGCGAGGCGCTCGAGCGGCTCATTGGGCGGTCGCCGGATTGGACCCGCCTCGACGAGTATCTGATCTCGTTCGTGGTCGAGCCGTCGCTCGCGCCGACCGTGTTCGCATCGAGCTTCGCCTCCAGCCTCGAGCTGGTGCGCGAGGGGGTGATGGAGGTGCACCAGCAGTCGCCGTTTGCGCCGCTCTACGTGCGCAAGCGTCGACCGGCTGGAGCGGGAGCTGCCGATCCAAGCGGCGTGGCGGCGCCGACGGACGGCAACGGCTAGAGGAGGCCGCAGCAATGCCGAGGTTGCAGGTGGTAGTGCCGGACGAAGAACCGGATCAGGTCGTGGAGGCGCGGGCCGAAGAGCTCCGGCTGTTGGAGGCGATGCTGTTCGCCGCGGCTGAGCCGCTCGACGAGAAGTCGCTGACGGCGCGCCTGCCGCAAGGGGTCGACGTGCGCGCTGCGCTTGTGCGTTTGCAGGAGGAATACGCTGCGCGCGGCGTCAATCTCGTCCGCATCGGCGGGAAATGGACTTTCCGTACCGCGAACGATCTCTCCTGGCTCCTGAGCAAGGAGACGGTCGAGACCCGCAAGCTCTCTCGCGCGGCGATCGAGACGCTGGCCATCATCGCGTATCACCAGCCGGTGACGCGGGCGGAGATCGAGGAGATCCGCGGGGTGACGACCTCCAAGGGCTCGGTCGATGTGCTGCTCGAGACCGGCTGGATCCGCCCGCGCGGACGACGCAAGGCGCCGGGCCGGCCGGTGACCTACGGTACCAGCGAGGCGTTCCTTTCGCATTTCGGGCTCGACGCCGTGGGCGATCTTCCCGGGCTCGAGGAGCTCAAGGGCTCGGGCCTGCTCGACGGACGGCTGCCGCCGGGCTTCTCGGTGCCGGTGCCATCCGACGATCCGGCGCTGCGTGACGACGAGGAGGAGCTGGAGCCTGGCGACCTCGATCTCGGCCTTGCGCCGCGGCCGGGGCGGACCGGTAACGAGTGAAGGAACGCTGAACGCGGGCGTGTTCTGTCTCGGTCCGCCGGCACGCCGACGCCTCGCGAGCGGGTCCGAGTCCTTGTTTTTGTCGCGCCCGAAGCCTAGCTTCTGGGCAACGCCGAGAGACGAGAGGGGCCTGCGCTCTCGTCGATGCGGAGGATTTGCGCATGGGTTCACTGAGTATTTGGCACTGGATTCTGGTTCTGGCCGTGGGCCTTCTGCTGTTCGGCGGGCGCGGTAAGATCTCCGAGCTGATGGGCGACTTCGCCAAGGGCATCAAGTCGTTCAAGAAGGGGCTCGCGGAGGACGAAAAAGCTGAAGCCGAGCCGCCCAAGGCCGAGCCGGTGAAGACGATCGACCATCAGCCGACGCCCGCCCCGGCGGCGACCCCTGCCCCCGCGGAGACGCGCAAGGCCGGCTGAGCCGTTCCGAGCCTGCGGCGTGAAGGCGGCGGACGGCCGGGATCGGGGGGCGGTCGGACGACGCGCCGCGCGTCCCTCGGAGTGAAGCCTCCATGTTCGATATCGGTTGGGGCGAGCTACTGCTCATTGGCGTCGTCGCGCTGATCGCGATCGGGCCCAAGGAGCTACCTGGCGTGCTGCGCACGCTCGGGCAGTGGATGGGCAAGCTGCGCCGCATGGCGTCCGAGTTCCAAGGTCAGTTCCAGGAGGCGATGCGCGAGGCCGAGCTGGCCGACCTGAAGAAGCAGGTCGACGACATGACCAGCCAGGCGCAGAGCTATGCGAATTTCGACCCCGTCGGCGAGGTCCGGCGGGAGCTCGAAAGCACGCAGCAGGAGATCGAGAGCGGGCTCGTCGGCGAGCCGGCGCGGGGCGCCGCGGCCACGGCCGAGGCCACCGCGGTCGAGACGAGCCCCGCACCACCGGCGCTGCCGAGCGCAGAGACGCCGAGCGCCGCACCGTCCGTGGCGGCCAGCGAGCCGGCGACGGCGGACGCCGCGGCCGATCGGCCGGATGCGGGGGACAAGCCCGCATGAGCCGCGAAGACGAGGAAAAGGAGATCGAGGCGACCAAGGCGCCGCTGATGGAGCACCTGATCGAGCTGCGCTCGCGGCTGATCAAGGCGCTGATCGCCTTCGCCATCGCTTTCGTCGGCTGCTTCTTCTTCGCCAAGACGATCTACAACGTGCTGACCTGGCCGTTCGTCTGGGTGGCGGGGCCGGAGAATTCCAAGTTCATCTATACCGGGCTGCTCGAATATTTCGTCGTGCAGCTCAAGCTCGCGATGTTCGGGGCGGCGTTCATCTCGTTCCCGGTGGTGGCGACGCAGATCTACATGTTCGTCGCGCCAGGTCTCTATCGCAACGAAAAGCAGGCGTTCCTGCCCTACCTGGTGGCGACGCCGATCTTCTTCCTGCTCGGCTCCCTCGTCGTCTATTTCCTGGTCTGGCCGATGCTCGCGCGCTTCTCGCTCAGCATGCAGCAGGCTGCCACAGAGGGCCAGGCCGCGATCGAGCTCCTCCCCAAGGTCGAGGATTACCTGAGCTTGATGATGAAGCTCATCTTCGCCTTCGGCATCGCCTTCCAGCTTCCGGTGATCCTGACCTTGCTCGGCCGCGTCGGTATCATCACCTCGGATCAGCTCAAGGAAAAGCGGCGCTACTTCATCGTCGGCGCCTTCGTGATCGCCGCCGTTCTCACGCCGCCCGACGTGCTCAGCCAGCTCTCGCTGGCCCTGCCGCTGATGCTGCTCTACGAAGGCTCGATCTGGTCGGTGCGGCTGGTCGAGAAGAAGGCCGCTGCCGACAAGGCCAAGGACGCCGCCAGCGCCGCCGCCAAGCCGGCGGAGTGATCCGTCCCTTTCCCCGCCTCCCTCGACCTCGTTGCTAAATTGGCATAATCATCCGGCGCCTCGCTGGAAGGTATTTGGTCCCATGCACGACATTAGATGGATTCGCGAGCACAGGGAGGAGTTCGACCGCGCATTGGCGCGGCGTGGACTAGCGCCGGAAGCGGACAGGCTGCTCGCCATCGACGAGCGCCGGCGCGCCGCCATCCAGAAGGCCGAGGCCGCGCTCGCCCGGCGCAACACGGCTTCGCGCGAGATCGGCGCGGCGAAGAAGAGCAACGAGGAGGCCGCGGCGCAGGCGCTCATGGCCGAGGTCGCGCGGTTGAAAGCCGAAATTCCGGAGCTGGAGGACGAAGCCAAGAAAATCTCCACGGAGCTTGGCGACGTGCTCGCATGGATTCCCAACTTGCCGCTCGACGACGTGCCCGACGGAACGGACGCGAGCGGCAATGTCGAGCACCATCATTTCGGGGCCAAGCGCAATTACGGCTTTGCGCCGCAGCAGCATTTCGATCTCGGCGAGGCGCTCGGCCAGATGGATTTCGAAACGGCCGCGAAACTGTCGGGCGCGCGCTTCGTCGTTCTGAAGAAAGGGTTGGCCC
>DASXAP010000296.1:0-2419 GCA_036406655.1 Xanthobacteraceae bacterium
GCGGCGAGCTGGATCAGGGATTGCCCTTCGGCGTGTTGGTCAGCGTGCCCTCGGTGATCAGAGACACTTCGGGGTGGTCCTTGTGCGAATGCATCGGGATCGAGGCGCCGGGCGCGAAGGTGATGCAGCGCATCCGCAGGATGTGCCCCGGACAGTTGGCGCCGGCCTCGACCGTCGCCAGCGTCTGGGCCTCGACGCCAAGGGCCAGCTTGGCCTGCTGGCCCGCGGCCGAGCCCAGCCCGAACCCGACCGCCGCCCCCCATTCCCGCCACCAGTCCCATTGCGATCCACACGCGATGCAGTTCCGGCTCCTTTCCGAGCATCGTTTCTCGGCGGGAAGGTAGAGGCGCCGCCCGTTCCGCCGCATCGGCCGTTTGGTGGAGGCGGCGAAAATTTTTTCCAGGGGTGGGCGCAGCCGCGGGGGCGGTCGCCGGCTGGTGGATGGCCGGAGCGGAGGCGAAGGCTGGAGAGGAGAGCATTGCCCTCCTCTCAATCGTCATGGCCGGACCTGATCCGGCTATCCACGGCTCCCGGCCACGATCGAGCTTGTTGCCGCAGAAGGCGTGGATCGCCGGGTCGAGCCCGGCGATGACGATGTGAACACAATCGCGGCGTTGCTCGGGAAATGCCGGGCCCGCCGGGCCGGCGGCGAGGCGGCTACAGGGACAGATTGACGATGGCGATCGTCGCCGCGCCCGCCAGCAGGGCGCCACCCAATGGCCGGCCCAGATGCGCGCCCCACGGCAGGTTCTTTTCGGCCGCCATGATCGCCCCGAGCAGCAGCATCCAGCCCACGCTGCCGCTGCCGACGACGAACATCAACAGCATGATCGCCCAGCAGCAGCCGACGCAAAAGACGCCGTGATCGAGGCCGAGCAAGAGGGCGCTGCGAAACGGGCTCGGCCCGTGCCAGTGCTTGGCGATAAAGCTGAACGGGGTACGACACCGCAAGAGACAGTGATGCGACGCCCTCTGCGGCTCACGACACCCGCACATGCCGGGTGATCTGACCGTTGCTCTCCCAGTAGGTGTGCTTGCCGGCGATCAAGGGGTCGCTCGGCGCCGGCTGCATGGGGCCGTCGGCGCCGAGCGCGCGAGAGGTGATCGCGTGCGCGCCCGGCTTCGGGTCGGGCCAGGCGAGCGACCACAGGACCCACGCGTATTTTTCGTGGTGGCGCGGATCGATCCTCGCCTTCTGCCACGGGCCGCTGTCGATCCTGACCTCGACGCTCTTGATCGGCGCGCCCCAGGCCATGCCCATGATCTCGTATTCCTCGCCGCGATGGACGACGCGCGCCGGCGCCGATTTGATGCGGGCGCGGCCGACGGAGGTCTCGACCCATTCGGTCTTGCCGTCGTGCTTTTCCTCGCGGATCGTCACGTAGTCGCGACCCATGAAGCGGTTTTCGAGCCGGGTGTCGCGCACCTCGATCCGCATCAGCCATTTGGCGTTGGCGATGCCGTACCAGCCGGGCGCGATCAGCCGCAGCGGAAAGCCGTGCTCGGGCGGCAGCGGCGCGCCGTTCATCTCGTAGCAGAGGAGGTTGTCGGGGGCCATCGCGTCGGCGAGCGACAGGCTGCGCGCGAAATGCGTCGGCATTTCGAGGTCGCGCACCTTCTCCATGCCGGTGTCGGTGCCGACAAAAACCACCTCGATGCCGCGATCCATGACTTGGGCTTCGTGCAATATCGGCGCCAGCGGCGTGCCGGCCCATTTCGCCGTGCCGATGCCGGTCGGGAACCACGGAAAGCCGTTGTTGCCCGAGCATTCGAGCGTGAAGATCAGCTCGTGGCGCGGCCGCTTCTTGATATCGGCGAGATGCAACCGGCGCGGCTTTTCGACCAGTCCGGCGATTTCCAGCGACCAGTCGTTCGCGTCGATCTGCGGGCGGTTGTAATGCGCGACGTTGAAGAATTTGGCATTGGGGGTCAGCCAGTCGAAATCCTGCCAGCGCTGCAAATTCTGCACGACGCCGGAGGCCGCTGCCGGCTCCGCGGGCGGCGGGTCGGACCACGGCACGATCTGTTCGCCCGGCCCGGCGGCAAAAGCCCGCGCCAGCCAGACATCATCGAGGATGGCGGCGCCGGCGACCGCGGCCCCACTTCGTGCCAGAAATTGCCGACGCGGCATTTCGCTGCCGTCCATGTCACACCCTCCCGGTCCTGCGGTTGGTGCAAAAGCTTGGGCTGAGCGTGGACCCGGCGCATCGGCCGTTTGGTGGAGGCGGCGAAATTTTCCCGCGGATGGTGCCGCCGGGGGGCGCCGACCGGCGGATGGCCGGACCGGCGCGGATCACCGGCTCATACCGATCATACCCGGTGATGACGAATACCGCCGCCCCGTTCATTTCTGCTGCTCGGCGCCTCCTGCCGGCATCGATCCACTGCCCAGCACCTGCCCGGCTACGGCTTGCCCGTA
>DASXAP010000297.1:0-45704 GCA_036406655.1 Xanthobacteraceae bacterium
GTGTCGTACCGTTGGCGCATCACCGGCCCCGGCACGAAGCCTGCCGAGCTCGTCGGCTACGTCGAGGCGCCGGATCACGCGACGGCGATCGAAGAAGCGATCCGGATTTACGCGATCACCGACTGACGCAAGCAGCAGCAGCTGGCCGCAAGCCAGGTGAGCCACTTTTGACCGAGCCCTGCCGGCCGGGTTCCGCGCGATGCCGCCCTGGTGTGCCGCCCCGGTGTGCCGCCACTTGGCCGGTGCTGAGGCGCTCGGCGGTGTTCCGGCGCGCTCTGGGCTCACGTTCGCCGAATGTATTTTGAAACGCGGATCGGCTCACCGCGTTGATAACCCGACAACCGATTAGAGGAGAGTGCCGTGAGATCGTTCCTGATCACGCTCGCCGCGACGCTCGCGCTGGCAGCGAGCCTTCCGACATCCGCCGGTGCGCAGGGCAAGGGAGGCGGCGGGGGCGGGGGTGGCGGCCATGCCGCAGGAGGCATGGCCGGCGGCGGGATGGCAGGAGGGATGGGCGGCGGGTCGGTGTCGGGAGGGATGGCGCGCGGCGGGACGGTAGGAATGGGCGGCGGCGGCCCGGCAAGCCGTGGAGGGGTGGCAGGTCCCGGCGGAATCGGCGGTGCGGGCAGCAGGGGTGTGCCCGGCAACGTGTCACCCGGCGCTCGCTACCCCGGGGCGGGCGGGCCCGCACCGGGCCGTATGGCAGCCGTGCCGCCCGGGCGCCCGCCGGGTGGCGTCAGGCCGCCGCCGGGGGGCCAAGGCTGGACCGATCGGCATGGCCACCACAGGCATGGCCACCGTCGCGCCTTCGCCTTCTCCGGCGCACCATACTTCAACGACTACGCCTATTACGACTACGGTGCGTGCTGGCAGCTTCGCCTCGTTCGCGGTGTGTGGCGGCGCGTCTGGGTCTGCGAATACCCATATTGATCGAGCCGGGCCGGCCCGCTTTGCCGGGGTTCGTTTCTTAAGCGTGCGTTTCGGTCAGACTGGTGCGACTCTGACGCTTGTATCCGCGTGTCCCGGGCGCGGCGCAGCACGAAGTGTTGCGCTGCAGACCCGGGACCGCCCGAAACGTGATCTTTATGGCGGTCCCGGTGCACCACGAGCGCTATCGGTCCGGATCAATTCGACTGCTCGCGAGCGCTCGTGCTGCACCGCATCCGGGACACGCATCCGAGACAATCGTCAAAGACAGACTGGCTCTTGATCTCGACATGTGCGTCCTCCGATGCGCACCCACCCAGGAAGACAAAGCCGGCAGCAGCAGTGATGTTCCCGTTGCGGCCGGTGGAACCGTGCGCGCGGTCGGCGAGTCGTAGCTGCGGGCCGATGGCGGCGATGGACGGAGTGCCGGTATCCGAGTGGTCCAGCGCCGCCGTGTCGGGATGTCGAGGAGAGCGCGGCCGCGAACCGGTGAGCTTCCCAAATCCCGAATTCCTGATAATCATTGCGCCTCGAGGCTCAGGGGCACGTGCAGTCGAACGGAGAACCATGATGATGAAGCTGAGCTTGTCTGCTCTCTCGGTAGGTGCCGCTCTGGCATGTGCGGCGGTGCCGCTCTCGCTGCAATGGTCGCCGGCGAAGGCGCCGTCGCTTTCGCTCGACCGGGCCGAAGCGAGGGTCGGCCGGCCGCTTACCGCGACGAGCGTTGCCGGAGTGAACCGGAGAGTCCACCGGCGCGCAGCCCGCCGCGCGACGGTCGGAGTCGCGGTGGGCGCCGCCGCTGTCGGAGCTGCAACCACCGCGGCCTATGTAGGCGCGCCCGGTCCCTATTATGGACCGGCTCCCGGTCCCTATTATGGACCGGGTCCGGCTCCCTATCCGCCGGTAGCCGCCGGCTATGGGCCGCCGGTAGCCGCAGGCTACGGGCCCGGACCGGCACCAGGGGGCGCGACGATCGTGAACCCGGTCACCGGAAGGTGGTGCACGACCTATCCGAGCGGCTTCCAGTGGTGCTGGACGCCCTGAGGCGGACCGCTCGGCAGCGGAGCTCCTCGCATCAGCCCGGTTGCCGCCGGGCTGATTCTAACCGTGCCCGATATAGTCCATGCGCCCGCCGTCCACGGTGAGCATCTGCGCCGTGATCCACCCCGACTCGGGTGCCGCCAGGAACACCACCGCGTTGGCGACGTCCTCGGGCTCGCCGATGCGGCCCATCATCGCCCTTGCGGCGAGGCGTTCCTCGGTCCCCGCCCAGTCGGTTGCGCCGCGGCCGCGCCGGGTCATGTCGGTGCGGACGAAACCGGGCGCGACGGCATTGACGGTGATGCCGTGCGGGCCGAGCTCGAGGGCGAAACGCCGCGTCAGAATCGCGACCTCCGCCTTCACCGCCGCATAGAACGCGTTGCCCGGCAGCGCGGTGCCGATCGCCGCGATCGAGCTCAGATTGACGATCCGCCCGTAGCGCCGCGCCCGCATGCTTCCCATCACCGCGCGCGTGGCATGGATCAGGCCTTCGACGCCGACCGCGCGCATGCGCGCGACCTGCGCGCGGTCGTAGGTGTCGAGCGTGCCTTGCCAGGCGACCCCGGCATTGTTGACGAGGATGGTCACCGGACCGAGCTCGGCCGCGGTGCGGGCGACCATTGCCTCGACCGCAGCCGGGTCGGCGACGTCGGCCGGCACCGCGATCGCCCGCCCGCCCGCGGCCGCTATATCGGCGGCCAGCGTCGCGGCCGCATCTGCATCCGCCGCATAGTTCACGCATACGGCGGCGCCGCGTTGCGCAAGCAGCCGTGCCGTCGCCCGGCCGATCCCGCGGCTGCCGCCCGTCACTATCGCCACCTGCTCGCGCCACTGCATAGAGAGCGTGCCCCGGATCGGATGCAATCAACGCCGTCGCGGCCCGCGCGCGACGGTTGAGAACGAGCGCGATCGGCCCGCGCCGTTCCCGGAGAGGCGATAATCCGCCTTTCGGGCGCGAAGATCGAGCAGTAGATTGACGTTCATCGACGGCTTGGCGCGCTGCTCGTCCCGGAGGAGTCCATGATCAGGAAAACGCTCGTCACTTGCGTGGCGTCGGCAGCGGCCCTCGCAAGCGCAGCCGTCGCACAGCAACCGGCCACCGGCGCGGCGATCTCCGACGACGTGGTCAAGATCGGCGTGCTCAACGACATGAGCAGCCTCTATTCGGACGGGACCGGCAAGGGCTCGCTGACCGCAGCGCAGATGGCGGTTGCGGATTTCGGGGGGCGGGTGAGGGGAAAGCCGATCGAGGTGATCGGCGCCGATCATCTGAACAAGCCGGATGTCGGGGCGATGATTGCGCGCACCTGGTACGACACCAACCAGGTCGATGCGATCGTGGACGTTCCGACCTCCTCGGTGGCGCTGGCGGTGCAGCAGATCACGAAGGAGAAGGACCGCGTGCTTCTGATCTCCGGCGGCGGATCCTCCGACCTCACCGGCTCCGCCTGCTCGCCGAACGGCATCCACTGGACCTACGACACCTATGCGCTCAGCAACGTCGCCGGCAAGGCGATGGTCGCCCGGGGCGAGGATGCCTGGTACTTCATCACCGCCGACTACGCGTTCGGTCTCGCGCTCGAGCGCGATGCCGCCAACGTCGTCAGGGGCAGCGGCGGAAAAGTGCTGGGTGCCGCGCGTGCGCCGCTCAACACCCAGGATTTCTCCTCGTTCCTGCTCCAGGCGCAGGCTTCAAGGGCCAAGGTGGTGGCGCTCGCCAATGCCGGCGGCGATACCCAGAATGCGATCAAGCAGGCCTACGAGTTCGGGCTGCAGCGCCAGGGACAGAAGCTTCTGGCATTGCTGCTGAACATCACCGACGCCCACAGCCTCGGAAAAGAGGCGGCGCAGGGCATGATCGCCACCGAAGGCTTCTACTGGGACATGGACGATGCTAGCCGCGCCTTCTCCAGGCGGTTCTTCGAGAAGGAGGGCCACATGCCGACCATGATCCAGGCCGGGGTCTTTTCGGCGGTGATGCATTATCTCAAGGCGATCGATGCGGCCGGGACCGACGCGGCGAAGCCGGTGATCGCGCAGATGAAGGCAGTGCCGGTCAACGACTTCTTCGCCAGGAACGGGCACATCCGCGAGGACGGCCGCATGGTCCACGACATGTATCTTGTCGAGGTCAAGTCGCCGGCCGAGTCGAAGAGCGAGTGGGATCTCTACAAGGTGCTGGCCACCGTGTCGGGAGACGAGGCCTATCGGCCGCTCGAGGCGGGCGGGTGCCCGCTGGTACGGCGGCCGTGAGCGAGGCCGCTCTCACGGTGGGGAAAGGGGCCGCCCCGACACGGAGCGGCCCCCTGCCAACACCAACGCCACGCCACAACTGCTAGCTCAGCAGGCTCGCGATCGCGATCACCGTCACGGCAGCGAAGGCGGTCAAGCAGGAAAAAAGAAGAACGTCAGACAAAACGTCATTCATCGTCAGCCTCCCCCTGCACGCCGACGTCCCCTACACATCCCTACCGTGGCATTGCTGACGCCGATCCCGCAACGGTAAAATGGTCCCAGACACGATCATGGTACCGTCGTGCGGATGGGCTCAGGTCCGAGCTCGGAAAAGGTTGCGACCTATCGAGGGTTCCGAGACAAGGCTCGGCGGGCGACGATGCGGCCCATCGTGATCGGATGCGTGAGCGCGGTGACCATGCGCCCGCGCAGGCTTTCCGGCTCGTGAAACACACCGAGCTGCCGGAGGACGGTGGCACGGTCGTAGTAAATCTTCTCCCCGGCCAGCCGGTTCTCGGGGTCGAAGGTGTAAACCCCGCATAGCGGGAGCTCGATCTTGCGACCGGTGGCGGGAAGTCCGCGCCAGGACCCCAGGTGCCGCCCGCGAATGATCACCTCGAGCACGACGGAATCCTCAGCGAGGTGACGGCGCTGAATGTCGATCTGCAGGTCGGGTATCGCGCGCAGCAATTGGGCGTAGAATGCGCGGACCTCCCCGCGCCCCGCATAGTGCATGCCCCAGGGCTCGTCGTCATAGCGCGCCGCTTCCCCGAATGTCTGCATGATGCCGTCGAGGTTGTGCGCGTTTTCCAGGCTGACGTGCTCCTCGACGAGCCGCAGCCGAGCGGGCACTGGGCCGTTTGTCATTGGCTTATCTCCCCTGGAGGCAGGGCATTCCGGATCGTACATTCCACGACGGGGAAGGGCGGGACAAGAGTCTGCTGCGGAGGCAGCGGCGTGCGCATCGCGGTTGAGAGCAGCGAGCGCCAAGGGCCTGCGCTCGCCCGAGCGTTGCATCTGAACGCAGCTCGCATCGAGGTGGTCGAACTCCTCGACCAGTGGTACGGTTCCGATTACCGCTACTGCAAGGTCGAAGGCGGCGACGGCGCCCTTTACATCCTGCGCCTCGACGAAAGCCGGTCCGAGTGGCACCTCACCATGTTCGCGAGTGCGCGAGCTCGGGTCCTCGCCGCAGCGATGCGGACAGCCGCCGCGCCGGGAGAATGAGCTCAGTCCAGCTGGGAGGCCGCAAATGGCGACAAGAAGGAAGGTGAAGGCGAGGTCCAAGACGAGCGCCAGAGCCAAGACCAAGACCAGGGCCAAGACCAAGACCAGAGCCAAGACCAAGACCAAGACCAAGACCAAGACCAAGACCAAGACCAAGACCAAGACCAAGACCAGGGCAAAGCGCAGGAAGAAAAGCGTCAGCAGGACGGCGACGCGGGCAAGAACCGGGACAGTCGGAAAAAAGCGGGCGAAGAAGGCGCCGGCCCGCCGCGCAGCACCCAGGAAAGCCACGCCGCCGAAAGAGCCCGCAGCCGCCGCACCGATGCCGAGCCCGCCCGCGCAATCCGCCCCGCCGGGGGAGCGCATCGGGGTGGTGACGCATTACTACAGCCATCCGTCGGTCGCGACCCTGCGGCTCGAATCGGGCACCTTGCGCGTCGGCGACATGATCCACATCCGCGGACACACCACCGATTTCAGCCAGAGGGTGGAGTCGCTCGAGGTCGACCATGCGCCGGTGACCGAGGTGGGGCCGAACGACGATTTCGGCCTCAAGGTGGTCGAGCACGCGCGCGAGCACGACGTCGTCTACAAGCTGCGGCAGTAGAGCTCCTCAGGCCACCGCCACCGTGGTCTGCCGGTATTTCAGGTCCCGATATTCACCCGAGCGCACCGGCGGGTATTTGGCTTTCCCCGGTGGCGCGATGCATTCGATCAGCGCGTCGTAGTTGGGCTGCTGAAAGAAGGCGATGGACAGGCGCTTTGCCCGCGCCGCGAGCGAGGCGGGGGGATTCACCACCCGGTGACTGTTGGAGACCCAGCGGTCGTTGGTCCAGCGCATGAGAAGATCGCCGATGTTGACGACGAAGGTTTCGGGATCGGTCTCGACGTCGATCCACTGCCCGTCCTTGGCGAGCACTTGCAGCCCGCCGGGCACGTTCTCTCCATTGAGGATCGTGAACAGCCCGAAATCGGTGTGGGCGCCGGCGCGGAGTTGCCCGGGCTCGGGCGCGATCGTCTGCTCGGGATAGAAGTTCAGGCGCATGGCGGTGATGTGCCGGTCGATCTTGTCGTCGAAGAAGTGCTCCTGCAGACCGAGCGCCAGCGCGGTCAGCCGCATCAGCAGCGCCGCGAGCTTCTCCATCTCGGCGTAGCAGGCGCAAGCCGCAGCCGCGAAGCCCGCGGGCTCGGAGGGCCACAGGTTCGGGATGAAATAGCGCCTTCCCTCTTTCCCCGTGTAGTAGGGCTCGTCGGGCCAGCTTTCCCGGCCGAAATGGTAGAACTCCTTGAGGTCGGGCGGCGTGCGAGCCGCGTTCGCGTGCGCCAGGGCCTCGATGCCTTGCGCGCGGTAGCCCCGCGGCGTGCCGGCTGTCGGGGGAATCGCCCTGCGCTTCACCTCGAGCGGAAGCGCGAAGAAGGCGTGCGCCTTCGACCGCAGCTCATCCATGATGCCGGCCGGGACGCCGTGCCCGGCAATGGTGAAGAACCCGATCTCGCGGCAGCTCCTGTCGATCTCGCGTCCGACCGCCTGCCGCGCGGCAAGCCCGCCGCTGCGCGCCGGAGCAAGATCGATGACCGGGATCTGCTGCATCTTCGGCTCCCCGCAAGGAGTGCTCGGTGGTGAGCGACGCCCCCGTGCCCTACCAAGGTTCTCCTGCGGATGAAAGCGCAATCGAGCCCGGCGGGAAAGCGCCTGGCGTCATGCATCGCATCCTTCACGCCGGTGCGGGTCCGCGCCTCGAGCGCGAAAGTCGCAGGTATCCGGGCGGGGAGCGGAAGACGTCTGATGCCCTGCAAAAGCTTTTCCATGTGCAGAACGAAGCTGGTCACCCTGAATTTTGACATCATCTCGTGGGGCCATCGTTCACATCGGGGGGTGTGCACACATGGGGGCCGACGCGGAGCTGAAGACCCGCACCATCACGAGGTCAGTGGCGGATTGGTCGGGCGCATTTCGATTCGGGATCGAGGAGGAATACTTCCTCGTCGAGGCGGAGACCAAGGCCGTTGCCGCGAGAGTGCCGGAGGCGCTGCTCGCGGCGGCGAAGCGATCGAGCCGGGGCCGGATCAAGAGCGAGTTCCTGCAACAGCAGCTCGAAGCCGCGACCGAGCCGCACGTCCATATGGACGCGGCGCGTGCCGAGCTGCGCCAGTTGCGGCAGACGCTGGCCGCGACCGCGGCGCGGCACGGCCTCGCCATGATCGCGGCGGGCACGCATCCGACCGCCGCCTGGACCGACGGACGACAGACCAGGGCCGAGCGCTACGACAAGGTGATGCACGACCTGCAGATGATCGGCAGGCGCAACATGCTGTGCGGGCTCCACGTGCACGTCGAGCTGCCGGACCCCGACGCCCGGGTCGACGTGATGACGCGCATGCTGCCCTATCTGCCGATCTTCATTGCGCTCGCCACGTCGTCACCGTTCTGGCAGTCGCGCCGCACCGGCCTGCTCGGCTACCGGCTCGCCGCCTATGACGAGCTGCCGCGCACCGGCGTGCCCGAGCTGTTCCGCACCCGCAAGGAGTTCGAGGCCTACGTCGATGCGCTGGTCCGCGCCGGCGTGATCCCTGATGCGAGCTACATCTGGTGGGCGATGCGGCCATCGACTGCCCATCCGACGCTGGAGCTGCGCGCGCCGGATTGCTGCACCCGGCTCGAGGATACCCTGGCAATCGCCGCGCTCTATCGCGCGCTGGTGCGTCGCGTGTATTCAGACCCGGAGCTCAATGCCGGGCTGACGGCGGTGTCGCGCTCGATCATCGTCGAGAACAAGTGGCGGGCCCAGCGGTACGGCATCCACGGCACGTTCGTCGACGAGGCGAGCCCGTGCGAGGTGCCGTTTGCGGACTGGCTCGATCGGGTGATCGAGGAGGCGAGGGAAGACGCCGCTGCGCTCGGCTGCCTCGACGAGGTCATGCGGTGCCGGGCCATCGTCGCGCACGGCACGTCGGCCGATATGCAGCTCCGTGTCTATCGGCAGGCGCGCAGCGACGGCGCCGATCGCGCGGAGGCATTGGGCCTCGTCGGCGAATGGCTGGCGGAGACCACGATCGCGCGGGATCCTCTGCGCCAATACCGCCGGGCCGGGGCTCGTCATTCGTCGAGAGAGGCCGGCGCGCGGTATCTGGCAGAAGCCGCAGCCGTCGATTGTGCCTAGGCGGGAGCTCTCTTGAACAGGCCGGCCACCAGCAAGAGGATCACCGCCCCGATGACGGCATTGATGATTGCCGCAACAATTCCGCCGACGAGAACGAACCCGGCCAGCGGCAACAGCCAGCCGGCAATGAGGGCGCCCACGATCCCGACCGCGATGTTGCCGAGCAATCCAAAACCGTAGCCCTTGACGAGCAGGCCCGCGAGCCAGCCAGCGACCGCACCGATGATCAGCCAGATGATCAAGGCTTCGATTGTCATGGCCATTGTCTCCTTTGCGCCGACACGAGATCGGACGACTCACCGGTGGGAAATTATAGCCCCTCGGTGAGTGTGACTCGCAGAGGCTATCCACAGGGAATTCGACGGCTCGGGGCGAGCCGACAAGCGGCCCCGGCGCAGGTTGGGCGTGCTGACGCTCATCGATGAGGCGCTGCGCAATCCCCACCCGGCCTCGCTGCCGCTCGGCCGCCCTCCCCTTCGGGGACGGGGCGATTGCATATGCGCTTCGTCATGCCCGGCTTTATGCATGCTTTATGCCGGGCATCCACGTCTTGTGCGTGCGCAAAGGCGTGCATGGCCGGGACAAGCCGGCCATGACGATCCATATGCGATTGCCCTGTCCTTCGGGCAGGGATGACGCGGCGCGGACGACGGGATGAAGGTGCATTGCCGTGCGCGTGTCGGGCAGGTGACGCACTTCCCAACGATGCGCACGCTGATTAACTGACAGCGGACGGCGGATCGGTCGTCCGGTCGGGAGCAAGATTGCCATGGAGCGTCGGCTGGCCGCGATTTTCGCTGCAGATGTCGCGGGTTACTCGCGTCTGATCGGCGCCGACGAGGAGGGCACGCTGGGACGTCTCATGGCGCATCGGCGTGAGCTGATCGACCCCAAGATCGCCGAGCATCAGGGGCGCATCGTCAAGACGACGGGCGACGGGCTGCTGGCCGAGTTCGCCAGCCCGGTCAAGGCCGTGCGCTGCGCCATCGAAGTGCAGCGCGGCATGGTCGATCGCAATGCCGATGTGTCTCGTGAGCAGCGGATCGAGCTCCGCATCGGGATCAACCTCGGCGATGTGGTGGTGGAGGAAGGGGATATCTACGGCGACGGGGTGAACGTGGCCGCGCGGCTGGAAGGCATCGCCGAGCCGGGCGCGGTCTACATCTCGCGCGCGGTGCGCGACTTCGTCGACCAGGCCGAGCTGGTGCTCGAGGATCTGGGCGAAAGGCCGCTCAAGAACATCGCCAGGCCGGTGCGGGTCTTCCGTGTCGGGGCGCCTGCCCGCGGGGTGGGCGCGCCGCCGGCCGCAGCGTCGCCGCCGATGCCGCACAAGCCGTCGATCGCCGTGCTGCCCTTCACGAACATGAGCGGCGATGCCGAGCAGGAATACTTCAGCGACGGCATGACCGAAGATCTGATCACCGACCTCTCGAAGGCGTCGGGGCTGTTCGTGATCGCCCGCAACTCCTCCTTCGCCTACAAGGGCAGGTCGGTCAAGGTGCAGGAGATCGGGCGCGACCTCGGCGTGCGCTTCGTGCTCGAGGGCAGCATCCGCAAGGCCGGCAACCGCGTGCGCATCACCGCGCAGCTCATCGATGCCGGCAGCGGCGGACATCTCTGGGCCGAGCGGTTCGATCGCGACCTCACCGATATCTTCTCGACGCAGGACGAGGTGGTCGAGAAGATCGTCGGCGCGCTGGCGGTCACGCTGACGCAGGGTGAGCAGCAGCGGCTGCACCGGCGCGCCACCGGCAGCGTCGACGCTTACGAATCGTGGCTGCGCGCGCGCGAATTGCTCACCCGCGGCACCCGGGAGTCGGTCGCGCAAGCCCGGGCGATGTACCGCCAGGCGATCGAGATCGATCCGAATTTCGCGGCGCCGCATGCCGGGTTGGCGCTTGCCGCAGTCTCGGACTACGTCAGCGGCTGGACACCCGATCCGGGGCAGGCGCTGGACGAGGCGGAGCGATGGGCGCGCCGCGCAGTCGAATTGGACGGTCAGGAGCCGGTGAGCCACATGGCGCTCGGCAATGTGCTGTTGTGGCGGCGCGATCATGACGGAGCGCTTGCGGAGTTCAGCCGAATGATCGCTCTCGATGCCAACTTTGCTCAGGGCCATGGCGCGACCGGGCTGGCGCTGATGTATGCCGGCCGGGCGGCCGAGGCGCTGGAGCCGATCGCGATGGCGATGCGCCTCGACCCCCACTATCCGCCCATCCTGCTGCATTTCCTGGCGCAGGCGAATTTCAGCCTGGGCGAATACGAGACCGCCGCCCAGCGGCTCGTCGACCGCATTGCACGCAACCCCGGCACCGACGCCAGCCGAATGCTGCTGGCATCGTGTTACGGCCATCTCGGGCGCGCGCAGGAGGCGCGCGCGGCGTGGGCGGAGCTTCTCGAGGTGAACCCGGACTTCTCGCTGATGCAGCGCGCGCGTGTCCTGCCGTACAAGGATGCCGGTGATTTTCAGCGCATCGTCGATGGCCTGGCGAAGGCCGGATTGCCGTAAGCGCGTTGCAATCGGCAAGGCTCGCTGGCGATCCGCGGGCGCTGGCCGATCTCGGCGAGCACCCCCAAGCGCCGTTGCCCCGCATCTTGCCCCGGGCGGTCCGAGCTTCGCATTTTCAGGCAACCAGCCCGTTCCTCACGGCTGCGAATTGCGATAGCCTGTCGCTCGATCCTGGTCGCCCGCTCTGCGGGGCAGCCGTCGATGCACACGAAAGCGAGAAAACCCATGCGAGCACTGATGCGGTTCGCCGCCATCTTCGCCGTCGCGCAGTCTGCCCAGGCGGCAGATATCGAGGCCGGAAAACAGCTGGCAAGCACGGTGTGTGCCGCCTGCCACGGCGCATCGGGTATCAGCGTGAGCGAGACTGTTCCGAACCTCGCCGGACAGCGTGCGCGATACCTCGAGGCGCAGCTCAAGTTCTTCAAGGACGGCACGCGCAAGGAGCCCGGTGCGGTCAGTCGCGCCGCCATCATGAATGCGATCGCGTCCCTGCTCGGCACCGAGGACATCGCCAACGTGGCAGCCTATTTCGAGTCGCAACCCGGCGCAGCGCCGGGCGCGAAATCGGCTTTGCTGCCGAACGTTGCCACGACGAAAGTGGCGTTTCCCCAGGACTACAAGCAGTCGTTCACCAAGTATCACACGATCAACTTCCCTGCGGCCAGGGAGGTGCGCTACTACTATGCGAACGCAGCCGCCCTGACCGCGGCAAAGGCGGGAAAGCCGTTACCGGACGGCTCGGCTCTCTTCGTCGAGGTGCATTCGGCGAAGCTCGGCCCTGACAACAAGCCGGTGACGGGCGCCGATGGCTTCTACGTTCCGGACAAGCTGACGCGGTTCACGGCCATGGAGCGCGAGGCCGGCTGGGGAAACGACATTCCCGAGCTGCTGCGCAATGAAAACTGGAACTACGCAGTCTTCAGCACTGCCAAGCAGCAGCAAGCAGGCGTCAACCAGGCCGAATGCCTAGCTTGCCACAAGCCGTTGTCCGACGTGAGCTACACGTTCACGCTCAAGCAGCTCTCGACCGCGAAGTAAGGACGTTCCGCCGATCCAGCGCGGAAGCTTCGCTGTGAGCGCGTCCAGGGTCCGGCCGCCTGGGCATGACAATTCTCCGATGCCGCTCTCCGGCCCGGTTGCGCGCGTGGCGGAGCGGAAGCCCGCAGCGAGCTCTGGCTCGAGCCTCGCCGTCCGCTATGCTGCTGGGCTCGAGGTTGGCCCGGGGGAATCGCATATGGATCGTCATGGCCGGGCCGGGGACCCCGCCGCGCTGGCGCGGCGGGGAGCCCCGTGTCCCGGCCATCCACGCCTTTGCGCGGGCACAAGACGTGGATGCCCGGCATAAAGCCGGGCATGACGAAGCGCATATGCAATCGCCCTCCGAGGTCGGCGGAGACCGGATGCAGCTCGATCGACGCAATCGACGCGAGATCCTCGCGCTGCTCGGCGGCGGTGCGGCATGGCCGTTCGCCGCCGCCGCGCAGGAGAGGGGGCTGCCGCGGCGCCTGGGTGTGCTGATGGGCTACGCCGAGAACGATGCCGAGGGGCTCGCCCGCGTCGCCGCCTTCAAGGAGAGGCTTGCGAATCTGGGCTGGATCGAGAGCCGCAATCTGCGCACCGAGCTGCGATGGAGCGCAGGCGACATCGGGCGAGCCTCCGAGCTCGCGAGAGAGCTGGTGGCGCTGCAGCCCGACGTGATCCTGGCGAATGCGACGCCGTCGACCGCGGCGGTCCAGCGCGAGACCCGGCGCATCCCGGTGGTCTTCGTGCCTGCCTCCGATCCGATAGGCAGCGGCTTCGTCGAGAGCCTGGCGCGTCCCGGCGGCAACATCACCGGCTTCATCAACCTCGAATCGACCTTGATCCAGAAGTGGCTGGAGCTGCTCAAGGAGATCGCGCCGCGGGTGACCCGGGCCGCGGTGATCTTCAATCCGCAGACCGCGCCCTACGCCGATTACTACTTGCGCTCGCTGCCGAGCGCCGCGGAGAAGCTCGGCGTCGCCACGTTCGCCGCTCCGGTTGCCGACCAATCCGGGATAGCGAGCCTCGTCGCCTCGCTCGCAGGCGAGGCGGGCGGCGGGCTCGTGGTCATGACCGACAGCGGCATGTTCGTCCACCGCAGGACCATCATCGAGCAGGCCGCGCTGCACAAGGTGCCGGCGATCTACTGGGTGAGCAACATCCCTTTCGAAGGCGGCCTGCTCTCCTACGGAGTGGATTACGTCGACCTGTTCCGGCGCGCGGCGACCTACGTCGATCGCATCCTGCGCGGAGCACGGCCGCAGGACCTGCCCGTGCAGCAGCCGACCAGGTTCGAGCTCGTCGTCAATGTCAAAGCCGCAACGGCACTCGGCCTCGAGGTGCCGCCGGCGCTGCTCGCACGCGCCGATGAGGTGATCGAGTAGGTCGCGGGCCGAATTCAGGGCTCACTCGAGCCGGGCCACGTGGACGAGATCACCGAAGAGGCCGAGCCTGCGGATCTGCCGATCGATCAGCCGGCGCGATTTCACCTCGGGGTCGACGCCAAGACGGTGGAGGCGTTGGGCATCGAGTTACCGGCGCAGCCTGACGCGTCCGATGCCCCTTTCGCGGAGCGGCGACCTCGCATAGCCTCGAACGAGCTGTCCTGAAACGGCACCGTACGGAAAGCTCGGCGTGGAGCGGAGAGGACAGCACTGGTGTCGCCGGCGACGCGCTTTCATCGGCGGTGCATCTTCTGCAATTCGGAGGGCGATCCATGAGCTGGTCCTGTCTTCCCAGATGGAAATTCACCGACAGCTGCGGTCGGCCGGGCGCGCGCGGAGCGATCCACGTCGGTTGCAGCCACGGCGGCCACACCGAGGGCATTGTGGCGACCCGGCGCATGCTTTTGCAGGCGGGGGTTGCAGTCGTCGGCGCCGGCGGTCTCGCGACCGTCCTTGATCCCAGAGAGCTGCTGGCCCAGGGCCGCGTCTTTCCACCCCCGCCGCCGGCGGTCAGCCCGATCGCCGGCCTCATGGATACCCACGTCCACGCGGCGCCCGACGTCTTCGGGCGCGCCATGGACGACGAGGAGATCGCGACCCTCTACAAGGATCGCGGCCTCGAAGCGCTCGTTCTCAAGAACCACGTCGTGTCGACCGCGGATCGCGCATGGTTCGCGCGCAAGCACGTCGCCGGCCTCAAGGTGTTCGGCGGGATTGTGCTCAATTCGGCAGTGGGCGGAATCAATCCCGATGCGGTGAACTGGATGTGGCGCATGCAGGGAGGCTACGGCCGCGTGGTCTGGTTCCCCACCTTCGATGCCGACAACCATGTGAGGCACTTCAACGACGCGCCGGAAGGCATCAAGGTGCTCGCGACCGACGGCAAGGTCCTTCCCGCCGTGCGCGAGGTGCTCAAGATCTGTGCCGAGCAGAAACTCGTGGTCCACACCGGCCACCTGTCGCCCGGCGAGGCGCTCGCCGTCGTCGAGGCCGGTCGCGACGCCGGCGTCGACCGCATGGTCGTCACCCATGCTCAGTTCGAGGTGGTCAACATGACCCTCGAGCAGATGAAGAAGGCCGCCTCCATGGGTGCCAAGCTCGAGCTGTGCGCGCTGGGCACGCTGATGGGTCCGGAGGCGCATCTGCCGTGGATGCGGCATTGGCGCCGGGTGAAGGTCGAGGAGACCGCCGCCGCGGTGAAGGAGGTCGGCCCGCAGAACTTCATTCTCGCGACCGATCTGGGGCAGACCGGCAATCCGAGCCCGGCCGACGGGCTGCAGCTGTTCGTCGTCGATCTGATGAAGGTCGGCCTCGGCAAGGATCAGATCATGACCATGGGACGCGAGGTGACGGGCAAGCTGTTGATGGGGTGAGGCGCGCTCGTCACGGGTTCGCTATCCTGCACGGGCCAGGGCAGGTGGGTGAGACCCGATGCAGACCGATCGGATGAAGCGGCGCGAGCTTCTTGCATGGCTCACCGGCGCGGCGGCGTCGCCGCTCGCTGCGCGCGCGCAGCAGCCGGCATTGCCGGTGATCGGATTCATCAATGCTGCATCGGCTGACGGCTACCGGCCCATGCTGGTCGCTTTCCACAAGGGGCTCGAGGAATCGGGCTACGTCGAGGGGCGGAACGTCGCGATCGAATATCGCTGGGCGGAAGGCCGCAGCGAGCGCCTGCCGGCAATGGCGGCCGATCTGGTGCGGCGTCGGGTGGCGGTGATTGCCGCGACCAGCACCCCGGCGGCGCTCGCGGCCAAGGCGGCGACCACGACTATTCCGATCGTTTTCGAAATGGGCGCCGACCCGATCCAGCTCGGGCTCGTCCCGAGCCTGGCCCGGCCCGGCGGCAACGTGACCGGCGTGACGCAGATCAACGTCGAGGTCGCGCCGAAGCGGCTGCAATATCTGCATGAGCTCCTCCCCGCCGCGCGTGGCATCGCGCTGCTCGTCAACCCGGCCGATCCCGGCATCAGCGATGCGACAACGGCCGAGCTGGTGGCTGCCGCCCGCACCATGGGGCTCGAGCTGCACCTTCTCGACGCCAGCAGCGACAGCGAGGTCGAAACGGCCTTTTCGCAGCTCACCCGACTGGGCGCGGGCGGGCTCGTCATCGGCGGCGGTGCGTTCTTTGCGAGCCGCAGCCAGCGCCTCGGCATGCTGGCGGCCCGCCATGCGATGCCGGCGGTCTTCCAATATCGCGAGTTCGTGACGGCCGGAGGCCTGATGAGCTACGGATCGGATATTGCCGATGCCTACCGGCTGGCCGGCCGCTACGCCGGCCGCGTCCTCAGGGGCGACAATCCGGCCGAGCTGCCGGTGCAGCAGGCAACCAAGGTCGAGTTCTACATCAATCTCAAGAGCGCGAGGACGCTCGGCCTCGAGGTGCCGGCGGCCCTGCTCGCCCGCGCCGACGAGGTCGTCGAATAAGGGTGGTCGGCGCCCGGCCCGGGCGGGCGGCCTTCGGCCGCGCGAGCTCTGCGTTTGCCGCTGACTGGCCGTCGCCGATCCAGTACGGTGACACTCCGGCCTCGCCGGTCGAGGGACTGGATGCGATCGCATCGGATCAGGCGGCGTGAGCTCCTCGCATTGCTCGGCGGCGCGGCATGGCCGCTCGCCGTGCGCGCGCAGCCGGCGATGCCGGTGATCGGCTTTCTCAGCAGCCTGTCGATCGGCGATCGGCTGCGCATCGCGGGCGCCTTCGCCGAGGGCTTGAAGGGGACCGGTCACGCCGAGGGCCGCGATGTGCGGATCGAGTACCGCTTTGCCGAGGGGCAGTACGATCGGCTGCCCGCGCTCGCCGCCGATCTGGTCCGCCGCCGAGTGACGGTGCTGGCCGCCGTCAGTGGAACGCCGGCCGCGCTTGCCGCGAAAGCCGCGACCAGCACGATACCGGTCGTGTTCGCCATCGGCGGCGACCCGGTGACCCCCGGTCTCGTCGGCAGCCTCAATCGGCCGGGCGGCAACGTCACGGGCGTCACTTTCTTCACCGCACCGCTTTCGACGAAACGCCTGGAGATGCTGCGCGAATTGGCGCCCACGGCGACCGGCGTCGCCGTGCTCATGAACCCCGCGAACCCCCCGAGCGTGCTGGAAGGGAAAACCGTCCCGGCTGCGGCGCCGGCATTGGGGTTCCGGAGCAGCGTCTTCGGCGCCAGCACCGCTGCGCAGATCGAGGAGGCTTTCGCGGCCATCGCGCGGCAGCAGCTCGGCGCGCTCTACGTGAGCGCCGATCCGCTCTTCTTCGCGCAACGCGCCAAGGTGGCCGCGCTTGCAGCACGCCACGCGGTGCCGGCGATCTACGCCGACCGGGAGATCGCCGAAGCCGGCGGGCTGATCAGCTACGGCGCGAGCCGAGCGGATGCCTATCGGCAGGCGGGAGCCTATGTCGGCCGCATTCTGAACGGCGAGAAACCCGGCGACCTGCCGGTCGTTCTGCCGACGCGGTTCGAGCTGGTGCTCAACCTCAAGGCTGCCAAGGCACTCGGCATCACCGTGCCGCCCACGCTCCTTGCCATCGCCAACGATGTCATAGAGTGAGCTGAGAAACCTGACCAAGGATCAATGAGTGGTTAGGCGACACCGCTCCGGTAAAAACGTAGAGCAGCTCAAATCAAATTTCATCTGAGCGGCATGCGAGCCTCAATTGCACCGCCTTGTTGATCGACCGTGTGGGCGGGATCAGGCGCGCTCACGTTGCTGCGGAACGGTTGGACCCGCGCGACGCGATCACGCGGCCGTCGCAACAAGACGCGGAACGCTGTAATGCTTTGATCGGCGTCAGTCGAAGAAAACGGGAGGCAGCAAATGAATTCCACGGTAAGCCCCGCCATATCCGATTTCGCTTCAGACCTGCGGTCGATCAGGCCGTCGGTCGATGCGGCGCTCAGGCGGCCGTCGCTCGGCAAGCGAGCCGCGCGCAGTCTCGCCCGTTTCATCATCCTGTTTGGCCTTGGTGTCGCTGCCACATTGGGTTGGCAGTCCTACGGCGATGTGCTCAGAGAGCTGATCGCGAGCTCGTCGCCGCAGCTCGGCTGGCTGGCATCTCAAGCCGCACCCCTGGCGCAGAGCCCTTCCGACACGGACGCAAGGACGCCGCCGGCCATCGTGCCTTCCCCCGAGCTGACGCAGCTCAAGGAGATGACGTTCGTTTTCGCCATGGTGCGGCAGAAAGTGGACCAGCTCGCCGCCGCCCAGCAGCAGATGGCGGGCGACATCGGCAGGCTGGTGGCGGACCAGCAGGAGCTGCTTCATAAGATTTCCGCGCCTGCGCCGCGGCCGGCTCCTCCGCCGGCGAGGAAACCCGTGCCGTTGTCGTCGCCGGAAGCGCGCTGAGGGCGGCTCCCGGCGCCGAGGCTGCTCGCCCGCGCCGACGGCTTGATCGACTGGGATCTCGACACAGTGATCTTGACTGTTTGAATTTGTAATGCGGTCATGGCCGGCCTCGTGCCGGCCATCCCGATCCTGAATCGGGATCGCCGGGACAAGCCCGGCGATGACAGCGGCAAGGCCCGGCGATCATAATGGCTCACCACGGCGCGTGACGCTGCGCAATCCCCCATGTCGCTTTGGCGCGGGTTTCAACCGAGGCCGGCGCGCAGCGCCGCCACCGTCTCCAGATGCCGCGCGTGGTCTCCGGCAAAGCGCAGCACGAGATGGCTGACGCCGGCGCGTGCATAGCCTTGCAGCCATTGCGCCAGCTCGTCGCGGGGGCCGGCATACCAGGCCTGCCGGCGGCGCGTCACCGCGGCGGGCTGGCCGTAGTATTGCTCGAGATAGATGCTGAGCCGCTCATCGGCTCGTCCGGGGCTCTCGTCGACCGCCAGCGTCAGATACATGGCACCGGTCAGCGCATTCGCATCGCGACCGGCCGCATTGGCGATTTGCTTGACCTGTTCCCACATCCGCACCCATTCTTGCGCACTCGGCGCGAGCGGCAGCCAGCCGTCGAAGAAGCGACCGGCGCGATCGAGGCTTGCGGGCAGCGAGCCGCCGATCCAGATCGGAGGGCCGCCTCGACGATGCGGTCGCGGAAGCGCGCCATGCTCGACTTGCCAGCGGCCGTTCCAGTCAACCGGCTCTCCGCTCCACAGTGAACGGGCAAGCCGCAGGCCTTCGAGCAGACGTCCGACCCGCTTCTCGAAAGGCACGCCGGCTGCGGTGAACTCCTGCCGTATGTTCGGCACATCGGCGGCGATACCGACACCCAATACGAGACGCCCTTCCGCAATCTGATCGAGGGTCGCCACCTGGTGCGCCAGAAGGACCGGATTGCGCAGAGCGGGCAGCAGAACCGCTGTGCCGATCTGCGTCCGGCGCACGCGGCTTGCCACCGCAGCCAGCAGCGTCAACGGCTCGAGCCGCGGCCGCGCCAGAAGCGAGTCGCCGGCCCAGACCGAATCATATCCCAGGCGCTCGGCTCGCTCCGCCAATTCCAGGAGCGGTGCCGCCTCGGGATGTCCCGCCATGAGGTGCTCCCGTGTCGGCAGCAGGTATCCGATGCGAAGAGACATGGGCTTCTCCACTCGTTGTGACCGGCGGCGGCCCGATCCGGGGGACGTGCAGGCCTCGGCTGTCGCGGGCTCGAATTCGCGTCGGGTCTCTTGCAGACCGAAGGCCGGCAGCAGCCAGCGGCATCCATTCGCGGGCTCCGCCTCCGGTCACGGGCGCGAGATGCCGCAATAGCGGGCGAGCGCCACCGCAAGATCGAGCAGCGCTTCGTCGCCGCCGGGCCAGCCTATGAGCGACAGCCCCGCCGGGCAGCCCGACACGTTGCCTACGGGCAGGCTCACCTGCGGCAGGCCGGCGAGCCCGGCGGCGCAGGTGAGCCGCATCACCCGCACCCGGAAGGATTCGAGCTCCTTCTCGGGAAGGCCGAGCGGGGGCGCGATGGAGGGCGAGGTCGGCAGCGCCATGACGGAGCCGGGCGGCACGAGCGCGCGGATGTGGGTGCGCGCCGCCGCGACTATCTTTCGCGCGGCCGCCGATTGGTCGAGGGTGACGGTGGCGGCAAACTGCATCCGTTCCTTGATGCCCGGGCCGAGCTGCGGCCGGGCGCGGGTCAGGAAAGCGCCGAACGTCTCCCATACCTCCCGCGCCTGCACGATGCGAAACGCCTCCCGCCACTCGTCGAATCCGCCGGGTGCGGCGGTCACCTCGGTGACGGCCGGGAGCACGGACGTGGTGCGGCGGAGGAAATCGCGGCCGAGCGCGGCGACCTCGGCGTCGGCCTCGGCAAAGGCGTCGCGGGCGAGCAGAAGACGCTCGACCGCGGCGGCGCGGGCGGGCCCGCGCAGCAGCACCGAGCCGACCAGGCGGAACACCCCCGGCGCATTGGCGAACCAGCCCCCGACATCGAAGGAGGGCGCCATCGCCATCGCGCCGGAAAGGTCGACCCGCCCGTGGCTCGGGCGAATTCCGTAAAGCCCGTTGAAGGAGGCCGGAATGCGAACCGATCCCCCGGTATCGCTGCCGACCGCGAAGTCGCAGGCATCGGCGGCGCAGGCCGCCGCCGAGCCGCTGGACGACCCGCCGGGCAGCCGGCCGGGCGCGCGCAGGTTGTGCGGGGTGCCGTAATGGGGGTTCACTCCGGAAACGCTGTAGAAGAACTCGTCGCAGACGGTCTTGCCGGTGATCGTCGCGCCGGCGGCGAGCAGCTGCTCGACCACCGCGGCGTGCCGTGCCGCCGGCTGCTGCTCGGCGAGCCATGCGGGGCTGCCGCCGCCGGTGCGGGTGCCGCGGATGTCGTACATGTCCTTGACCACGGCGGTGAGGCCGGCGAGCGGACCGCCCGCGGCGCCGCGCAGCGGCGCCTCGAGGTCGTGCGGGACGAAGAAGGAGCCGCTCATGGCTGTTGCTCCTTGTACCAGTCGAGAATCTTCGACCCGTCCCAGGCGGCGACGCCGGGCCGGCTCAGCACCTCCTCGAAGGCGCGGCGAACATGGTTGATCCGATGCGGCATGCCCGAGAGGTAGCAGTGCATTGCCACCGCCATGATCTTCGGCCTTTCCGCGGATTCGGCGTAGAGGCATTCGAACTGATCGATGACGCGCCGGTACAGCTGGTCCGAAGGATGGCTCTGCAGCGCCATCATCACGATGTCGTGCAGCTCGAAATTGTAGGGCAAGGCGACGACCGGACGGTGCGCGGTCGCGAGCGTCACCGGCTCGTCATCGAGCACCCAGTCGCCGATATACTCGATCCCGGCGGCGGAGAGATGGTCGAGGGTGTCGAATGTCTGCGTCAGCCCCGGCCCGAACCAGCCGCGCGGCTGCCTGCCCCAGAACCGGGCGATGATCGCCACGCTCTTCTCGATCACCGCCCGCTGGTCCTCGAGCTTGTGCATGGGGACCTGATCGTAGCCATGGGCGTTGAGCTCCCAGCCGGCGTCGACGCATGCCTGCGCGACCGCCGGATAGGTCTCGCAGACCCGCGCATTGAGCGTCACGGTCGGGCCGATCCGGAGCGCGTCGAGCATGCGCTTGATGCGCCAGAACCCCACCCGCATGCCGTATTCATGCCAGGACCAGTTCGGGTGATCCGGCAGCATCGGCTGGCCCTGTGGCGGCGTGATCACCATGCGCGCCATCGGCCGTGCCATGTCCCATTCCTCGAGCGCCAGCACCGGCCACACGATCAATCGCAATCCGTCCGGCAGCCGCAGCGGCGGCCGTCCCTCGATGGCGGAATAGGCAATTCGCTCCCTCGGATGCATCATCGGCTCCCCGGCTCGATCGACCCCGCGATGTTGTCGGATTTGAAGTGGTGATGGCAATCGTTGGAAAACGTGAGTCTTCGGGCTCTACCGCGTCCGATGGTTACGAAGCCTTGCCGCTGGCGCTTGCGTTTGAGCTGCGGGCTCCCCGCTCTGATCTCGCCCTTAGGCTCTGCAGCCGCCGGTTCGCGCCAGGAACGACGATCGGGCTAGAACTGGGCATGAAAGCGTGCGGCAAACGTATTCACAGGACCGCGGTCGGTGTTGTAGGCCGGGTTGACGATGAATTGATAGTCGAAGCCGAGGCGCATGTCGGGTGAAAGCGCGTAGCTGTAATAGGCCTCGAAGATTTTCTCGAGCCCGGGATTCGGCAGCTGTCCGTCGCCGATGAGGATGCCCAGACCGCCGGCGTCGAAAAACGCCCGGTGATCGCCGCTGATGTTGTTGATGACACCGGCAATTCCGACGGTATCGTCCGCCCGGCCCCAATTCTTGCCGTTGATCGAGACGCCGCCCGAGAGCGTCCGGTCGATGTCGGTAAAGTCCCACGGCTCGACATTGCCGTCGGCCCAGCCGGCGCGGGCGAATACCCCGACCGTCTCCGAGACTTGCTGCTCCAGGCTCATGCTGACACCGGGTCGGCTGGTATAGCTTCTCACCGCGGTGATGTCGGCAGGCTCACCGGTGATCCGGGCGAGCGTGACGGCATCCTGGAATTTTCCCGCCCGGCCGCGGTTGAGGAAGCCGGTGACCTTGAGCTTCCCGGGCTGGCCCCACAATTCGTAGCGCTTCTCGATTTCTCCGACCAAGGCGTACTGCTGAAAGGTCGAGTCGAGGACGCCGCCGTTGGGACTGGCGCCGCCGGCGGGAGACGCCGACAGGTCGAAGGCGCCGGCGCGCAAGGTCCAGGAGCCCTGGTACCATTCCGCGGCCGCGCCGTAGGTATAGCCCCAGCCGTCGCCGGCGTAGTCGAAGGTCCCGGCGTTGATCAGCGACCAGTTCAGAAAATCGGTCTTCGGACTGTTCGCATATTTGTTGGTATCGAAAATGTCGACGATGGCGAATTTTCCGATCGTCAGCACCAGGCGGTTCGCCGTGCGCGTGCCGGCGAACTGGCTGATATCGGCGTCCACCTTCTCAACTTCGCCACCGAGATTGATGGTCTGCCGGAGGAATCCGCGCTGCAGGCGCGTGTAGGGATAGGATGAGCCGAGCTTGTAGGACTCGCCGGTTGGAAATCCGGCGACGCCGTGCGTGTCCGCGAAGCCGAAACCCTGGTCGATCTCCGGCGTGATCCACAGCTCGGCGCCTTGCCACAAACGTATGCCGGCGTACAGGGTCGCGTCGAAGGTTTCGCGTCCTAGCCCGCTGCCGGGCAGGCTGAAGGAGCCCGCATAGGGCGATCGGATCGGGGGGTAGCCTTGCCACACGAACGTGGTTTGACCGTGAAAGTTCACGAGGTCCATCGCCGGCGTGGGCAGCCCGGTCGAGCCGGCGTCTCCATTCGTCCCGCCGCTGCCGAAGCGATAATTCAGACCTGCGCGTACCTGCTGCAGGGAAAAATCGGATGTGAGCTGCAGCCCTGCGTTCGGGAACATCACGCTGCTGTTGCCATATCTCGAGAACAGGTACTCGAGGCTCGCCGTCCAGTTCCGCGCAAATGTGAATTCGACGCCGAGCCCCGCCGCCCAGCCGAGTCGCCACAGGAAGGGAGAATCAGTCGTGCCGTCGGCCAGTTTCGTCAGTGTCAGCTGGTCGTAGGTCCATGCGAAGCCGGCGGTCGCATAGGCGAGCCAGTCGGCGGAAGCGTAACCGACGCGACCGCGCAAGGTGCCGGAGTGCAGCACCGTCTCGCTATAGCTCGCCGGGCCGATCGTCGGCGCGGAGAAGATCGAGATTCCGCCGATGGAAATGCCGTCGAGATTTGGAAAGCCCGGAAACGAGGTATCTAGCTGGACGCCGAGGACGACTCGGTTTGGCAGCATGTAGTCGTAGCCGATCTGCAGTCCCCCGAAGTAGCTTCCCGACCCGGTGAAGATATCGGGGGACTGAAACAGGTCGAGCGAGCCGGAGAGATCGGGTGGCGCGCTCCAGTTCGAATTTCCCCAGGCATAGCCGAGATGAGCGCCCAGATAGAGGCCGGTCCAATTGTAGGGTTGGCCCACGGGCAACTGCCACGGCGCATTCACCGGCATGGGAACTTCTGCCGCCATGGCAGGCGCAGCAGCAGCCAGAAATGCGGCAGTCGAAGTGACGCGAGCCAACTTCGTGATGACCGCGGGCTCGACGATTCTGAAAGCTTGAACACGACATCGCATCCTGGCGGCACCTTCCGCTTGACAGTTCCCTCTGTCATCACAGCGGAAGACCGCCCCGTGCGCGCCCCTCGCACGCCGGAAGGATGACTTCGTTCAGGCAGGTCTCCTGGCTCGCGGGTCAACACCCTTCTCCGCCTTCCCGGGGCTTGCTGCGCAAGGCCCAGTGGCAACCTGAAGAAGGGCTCGCCGCCGACAGTTGCGGGGGCAGCTCCGGCTTTGACTCGCCTCTGCAACGGCGGATCGCACCGGATTCCCTTTTGGGCCGATCAAATTCGATCGGCGCACCTGAACGTGTACATGGAAATAGCTCGCGAGTTTCTTGTCAACTTCCGAAATTGATTCTCCGCAAGGTGTGACATTTTGGTCTATCCCTGCGAGAATCGAACCAATCCGAAATGTCCGATAGGGGAATGCGGCCGCGGCCGCTCACCTGCCTCTGCTGCAACCCGAGGAATCGAGACATGCCCCTTTTCATCTGCACCGCATGCGGCACGCAATATCCGGAGAGCGCGCAGGCACCTGCGCAGTGCGTCATCTGCGAGGAGGAGCGCCAATACGTCCCGCCGCGCGGCCAGACCTGGACCACGCTGCAAGCGCTGCGCCGGACCCATACCAACACGTTCCGCGAGCACGAGAAGGGCGTCATCGGCATCGGCTCGACGCCCGCCTTCGCCATCGGCCAGCGCGCGCTCCTCGTGCGCACGGGGAACGGCAACGTCCTGTGGGACTGCATCGCCACCCTCGATGATGCGACGGTGACGATGATCGAGGCGCTCGGCGGCATCGATGCCATCGCCATCTCCCACCCGCATTTCTACACCGCGATGGTGGAATGGGCGCATGCATTCAGGGCGCGCATTCACCTGCACACCGCCGACCGGCGATGGATCATGCGGAGCGATCCCGCCATCGAGCTGTGGGACGGCGAGACGCGAACGCTCTGGGACGGCGCAACGCTCGTCCGCTGCGGCGGCCATTTCGAAGGCGGCGCCGTGCTGCACTGGGCCGGCGGGGCAGGCGGACGCGGGGTGGTTTGCTCGGGCGACATCCTCACCGTGGCGACCGACCGCAAGTGGCTGTCGTTCATGCGCAGCTATCCCAACCTCATTCCGCTGTCGGGGCGCACGGTCGAGCACATCGGCGCAGCCCTCGAGCCGTTCGCGTTCGAGGCGATCTACGGCCACTACTTCGACCGCGTCATCGCCAGGGACGGCAAAGCCGTGCTGCAAGCGTCGGTCGCGCGTTACGTTGCGGCGGTCGAGGGCAGGCGCGGCTACGAATGAGCGGGCTGCTGCACGGGGCGAGCGCGGCAATCGGTTGCGCGCAGGCCTGTGCCGCGGCAGCCGAGGGCCTTTCAGCAGCAGGGCATCGGGTTCTCGATCAGATCGTAGATGTGATCGAAGGTGATCTCGTTGATCGGGCACTGCACCTTGAACGCCAGCGGCGGCGCGTTCCTCTCCATCGCCATGATCGAGGTCTCGATCGGCGGACAGCGCTCCTTGATGCAGGGGACCTCCTTGATGACGATCGGCACGTCGTTCGCGAAATTGAAGTTCTGCCGCATCCAGTAGCGGATCTGCTCCAGCGCCTGCGGCGATATCTCGATGTGGCGCCCGAACGGGTCGCCGGCGGTGGCGGGATCGCGCGAGCCTTCGGTGTAGAGGCAGCCGGCGAATCCCTGGACGATCTTCTCCCTGTCGAGCCTGCGGCCGATGAAGACGATGCGGTTGATCCTTGCTTCCGCCGTGCCCCAGGAGCGGCCGGGCCGCCCCTCGAAATCCCAGTGCACGCCCTGCAGCAGGAAGCGATCCTCGTCGCCCTTCAGGGCGAGGATCGCCTTCATCCGCAGCATCCCGTCGCCGAACTCGCCGATCACCGAGCGGAACCAGGTGCTGACCTTGAGGCCGTCGAGCGCGCCGGGCTGCTCGATGCAGATGGTCTCGATGTTGCGAAGGTGGTTATGACGGCGGTGGTCACCGCAGTGATGCCCGTGGCCGTTCTCGTGGCTGTCGTGATGCTCGGCTTCCCCCTGCAGCTTGTGCGAGAGGCCAACGTCGCCGAGATCGAAGATCCCGGAAAGATCGATCTCGGAATTCCTCGCCCGCTCGATTTTTGCCACCTTGTTGAGGCGCCCGATCTGCTGCTCCGTCTCGTCGAGCTTCTCCGGCGTGGACAGGTCGGTCTTGTTCAGCACGATCAGGTCGGCAAAGGCGATCTGCTCGCATGCCTCGGCCGACTCCTCGAGCCGGGCCGCGATGTATTTGGCGTCGACGACGGTGACGACGCCGGCGAGGCTGAACTCCCGGCGAATCCGCTCGTCGGCATAGATGCTGCGGGCGACCGGGGCCGGCTCGGCAAGGCCCGTGGTCTCGATCACCACGGTGTCGAACTTGTCGCGATGGCCGAGGAGCTGGAAGAAGCTCCGCACCAGGTCGCCGCGAACCGTGCAGCAGACGCAGCCGTTGTTCATCTGCACGACCTCGTGGTCCGACGCCAGCAGCAGATCATGGTCGATGCCGATCTCGCCGAACTCGTTGACGATGACGGCGACACGGCGGCCGTGCTCGGCGGTGAGGATGCGGTTGAGCAGCGTAGTCTTGCCGGAGCCGAGAAACCCGGTCAGGATGACGATCGAAGCCTTGGGTCGCGACGGACTAGTCTGCACGGCCATGCGCGCAAACGTGGCACCGCCGGAGCTCGCTTGCAAGGAGCGGGCGCGGGCACGCGGCAGCGCGCAGCACCCGGCGCATCCGCCGCCTCTGCATCAGTGCGTGACGATTGTCTCAGATGCGTGTCCCGGATGCGGTGCAGCACGAGCGCTCGAGGGCAGTCGAATTGGTCCGGACCGATAGCGCTCGTGGTGCACCGCTGATCCGGGACCGCCATAAAGATCGAGTTTCGGGCGGTCCCGGGTCTGCAGCGCAACACTTCGTGCAGCGCCGCGCCCGGGACACAGGGCTACAAGCGTCAGAGTCGCTACACTAGCCGATCGTGCGGAGCCAGGCGAGACGCACTATCGAGCGCCTGGCGAGCCCCTGCAAGCAATCGAGCCGCTCCTGGTCCGCAGCGGCGTCTGCGCCTTCCAGATAGGCATCGGCCAGAGCTTCGGCGATGGCCTGCACATCCCGGGTTCCGGTCTCGACCGGGAAGCGCCCGAACCCATCCGCATCCCCGGACATGCTGCGAGTTTCGACAGACAGCTCGCGGGCGCGCTCGGCGGTGGGACCGTCGAGGCGCTTCGCCAGATCGGCAAGAAGCTCGGCAAGGCGCCGTTCGAGGGCGCCCGCGTCGATCCTGTCCGACGCATCGTTGAGGCGGCTTGGCGGTTGCGTGCCGCGCCGCTCGTCGTGATAGGCCCGGCGCCGTTCTTTCCGCAGCATCGCAACGCGCTCGAGCTCCTGGCGCGCCATCGTCTCTGCCGCCTGCTTCGTCTCGTCCCTTTCCGCGCGGGCCGCAACATAGGACCAGAAGGCGAAGGCGCGCTCCTCGTTGCGAACCGCCATCGAGAGCGCTCGATAGGGCGTCATCAGCCGCGAGGCGGCGATCTCGGCGGCGGTATCGGTGTCGAACGTCTCCGGCCCTTTCCAATGGATCAGCGAAGGATCGGGCTTCTTGCCCAGCCGCGATTGCGACCATCGCGTGACCGCCTCGACATGGCTGCGCTGCTCCGCGGCAAGCTGCTCGAACACCTGCACCAGGCCCGCGTTGGCCTGGCGGCGCATCTCGAGCGCAAGGGCGGCATATTGGCCGGCGGCGTCCTGGCCCATGGCATAGGCAAGCGCGAACAGCTCCTCCACGGAGCGAATGGTCCCCGCCGGCTCGGCTTTCAACAGCGACATGACCCGTCCAGCCCATATTCACCCCCGGTCGAGCTCCGGCCGGGGTCACGCGCCGATAATCCCATAATGACGAAACGAATCGTGAGTCGATTTGCGCCAGATCAAAGCTTTGACGACCGCATCCGCTTCAGTAGATTGCATTCCCGACGGGGGTCGGCAGCCGGCGGCTTGGGAGACTATTGTTGACTGCTCATCTGGGCCATGCCCGGACCCGCAGCAGGCGCGCACGCGGCGTGCCGCTCCTCGTCCTTTGGATTGCAGGGATGCTGTGGGCGAACGGGGCATGGGCCGCCGCGCGCTTACAAGAGTACCTTCCCAGGGCCGCACCCGCTGATTTCTTCTCCGGCGCCGACCGCTTCGGACCTCTGCAAGGCGAGCCTCCGATTGTACCCGTTTACCGCGGCAACCAGCTTCAGGGCTTCGTCTACCTCAATTCCGACTTCACCAATGCGATCGGATATTCGGGCAAGCCCATCAATCTCCTGGTGGGCATCGACCCCAACGGCGTGATCACCGGCATCAAGCTGGTCGATCACGCCGAGCCGATCGTCCTGGTCGGCATACCCGAGGCGCGCATCGTGGCGGCGGTGAACGCGCTGATCGGCAAGGACATGAAGCCGGTCGCGAAGGGCGAGCGGCCGCCGCCGCAGGTCGACATCGTCAGCGGCGCGACGGTCACCGTTCTCGTGATGGGCGAAAGTGTCGTGCGCTCGGCAGTGCGGCTCATTCGTGCCGGCAGGATTGCGGGGAGCGACGGCGCGGCAGCCGCGACGCCGGCGCCGCGGCAGGCCAGGACCGTCGATCTCGAGCACAGCGAGATGCGCGACTGGACCGCCCTTGTCGGCGACGGCTCGGTGCGGCGGCTTCATCTGACGATAGGCGATGTGAACGAAGCCTTTGCGAGGTCGGGGAACGCCGCCGCGGCGCAGAATCCCGAGCCCGGCGACCCGAACGATACCTTCATCGACCTCTATGTCGCGCTTGCGAGCATTCCCACCATCGGCCGCAGCCTGCTCGGTGAAGCGGAATACGAGCGACTGCGGCTCCGGCTGCAACCGGGGCAGCAGGCGATCCTGGTGGCGGGGGAGGGCGCATATTCGTTCAAAGGCTCGGCCTATGTGCGCGGCGGCATCTTCGATCGGATCGAGCTTCTGCAGGAAGGGGCGAGCACCCGCTTTCGCGACAGGAACCACGTTCGATTGGGCTCGCTCGCCGCTACCGGTGCCCCCGATCTGCCCGAGATCGGCCTTTTCGTCACCCCGCCCGATTTCACGCTCGATCCGGCGCAACCCTGGCAGCTGCAGCTCCTGGTGCAGAGAAGCGTCGGTGTGCGCGACAAGGCCTTTCTGACCTTCGACGTCGGCTACTCCCTGCCGGATCGTTATTTCCGGCACGAGCCGAGCTCCGCCGCCGTGAAGGGAGAGCCGAGCTCGACCGCCGTGCAGGCGGACGACGAGGAAGAGCCGCTGTGGATGCGGATCTGGCGCTCGAGAACGGCTTCGATCGCCATCACCTTGCTAGCGCTCGGCGTGCTGACGGCGATCTTCTTCTTTCAGAACGTGCTTGCGCGGCGGCCGCGCACCAGCGTCTGGGTCCGGCGCGCCTATCTGATCTTCACCCTCGTCTGGCTGGGCTGGTATGCCAATGCGCAGCTCTCGGTGGTGAATGTGGTCACCTTCACCAATGCCCTGGTGACGGGCTTCCACTGGGAGTTCTTCCTGTCGGCTCCGCTCATCTTCGTCCTGTGGTCGGGGGTGGCGGCGAGCCTTCTGTTCTGGGGCCGGGGTCCGTTCTGCGGCTGGCTCTGCCCGTTCGGCGCCCTCCAGGAGCTGACCAACAATCTCGCCCAGTGGCTCAAGGTGCCGCAGCTGAGGATCCCGTGGGGGCTGCACGAGCGGCTGTGGCCGATCAAGTATATCGCTTTTCTCGGACTGTTCGGCCTGTCGCTCTACTCCGTGGCGCTCGCCGAGAGGCTCGCCGAGATCGAGCCGTTCAAGACCGCGATCATCCTGAAGTTCGCGCGCGAGTGGCCATTCGTGCTCTATGCAGCGGCACTGCTGGCGATCGGCCTGTTCGTCGAGCGGTTCTTCTGCCGCTATCTGTGCCCGCTCGGGGCGGCGCTGGCGATCCCCGGCCGGATGCGGACGTTCGAATGGCTGCGGCGCTGGCGCGAATGCGGATCGCCGTGCCAGCGTTGCGGCAACGAATGTCCCGTGCAATCGATCCATCCGGAGGGACACATCAATGTCAACGAGTGCATCTACTGTATGCACTGCCAGGAGCTCTATCACGACGATCAGCGCTGTCCGCACATGATCCAGGTCAGGCTCAAGCGGGAGAAGCGGATGGCGCTGTCCTCTCCGTCCGCCGGCTTCGGCAAGGAGGGCGGCGGAGGAGGAGCCAAGCCTCTCATCACCCACAAGGGCAAGGCGATCGGAACGGGGACCGCGGAGCCGCCGACGGCCGAGGTCCCGACAACCGCTTCATGAGCGAAAGGAGGCTGCGATGGCTGCCAAGGACGAAGACAACAAGCTCAGTCGACGGCACGTGCTCGGGACGGCCGCTGCCGCCGGAGCCGCAGGAACCGCCGGCGGCGCCGGGCTCGCGAGGGTGGCGACCACCGCGGCCGAGGCGCAGACCCGCCCCGCGCCCGCCTCGCCCAGCAGATACGAGGTCAAGCCCGGGGAGCTCGACGAGTATTACGTGTTCTTCTCGAGCGGGCAGACCGGTGAGGTCCGCATCGTCGGCCTGCCCTCGATGCGCGAGCTCATGCGCATCCCGGTGTTCAACCGCGACAGCGCCACGGGCTGGGGCCAGACCAACGAGAGCCTCAAGATCCTGACCGAAGGTCTCACCCCGCAGAACCGCGAGTTCCTGAAGGACCGCGGCGGCATCTTCATGAACGGCGACCTGCATCACCCGCACCCGTCGTTCACGGACGGCACCTATGACGGCCGCTATCTCTTCGCGAACGACAAGTCGAACACGCGGGTGTGCCGCATTCGCCTCGACATCATGAAATGCGACAAGATCCTTCAGCTGCCGAACCAGTCGACGGTGCACGGGCTCAGGGTGCAGAAATATCCGAAGACCGGCTATGTCTACTGCAACGGGGAAGACCGGGTGCCGGTGCCCAACGACGGCAAGATCCTCGACGATCCGACGAAATACTGGTGCATGTTCACCGCGGTCGACGGCGAGACCATGAAGGTCGCCTGGCAGATCCGCGTCGACGGCAATCTCGACAACGTCGATTCCGACTACCAGGGCAAGTACGCCTGGTCGACCTGCTACAATTCGGAAGAGGGGGTCAACCTTGCGGAGATGATGTCCAAGGAGCAGGACTGGGTCGTCATCTTCAACATCAAGCGGATCGAGGAGGCGGTGAAGAGCGGCAAGGCGCAGACGATCGCCGGCGTGCCGGTCCTCGACGGCCGCCACGGCTCGCCCTACACGCGCTACGTTCCCGTCCCGAACAGTCCGCACGGCATCAACACGGCGCCGGACGGCATTCACTTCGTCGCCAACGGCAAGCTTTCCCCGACCGTCACCGTGTTCGACGCGCGCAAGCTCGACGACCTTTTCGACGACAAGATCCAGCCGCGCGACGTGGTCGTCGCCGAGCCGGAGCTCGGTCTTGGACCGCTGCACACGGCCTTTGACGGACGCGGCAACGCCTACACGACGCTCTTTCTCGACAGCCAGGTCTGCAAGTGGAGCATCGAGCTGGCCAAGCGCGCCTACAAGGGCGAGAAGGTCAACCCGGTGATCCAGAAGATCGACGTCCATTATCAGCCCGGTCACAATCACTCGTCGATGGGACAGACCAAGGAGGCGGACGGCAAGTGGCTCATTTCGCTGAACAAGTTCTCCAAGGACCGGTTCCTCAATGTCGGCCCGCTCAAGCCCGAGAACGATCAGCTCATCGACATCTCCGGCGATCGGATGGTGCTCGTTCATGACGGTCCGAGCTTCGCCGAGCCGCACGACGCCACCATCGTGCACCGGTCGAAGATCAACCCGCTGCACGTGTGGAAGCGTGACGATCCGTTCTTTGCAGACGCGGTCAAGCAGGCGCAGGCCGACGGGGTCAAGCTCGAGACCGAATCGAAGGTGATCCGGGACGGCGACAAGGTGAGGGTTTACATGTTCTCGGTGGCGCCCGCTTTCGGGCTCGAAAGCTTCAAGGTCAGGCAGGGCGACGAGGTGACCGTCTACGTCACCAATAACGACGACGTCGAGGACCTGACCCACGGCTTCTGCATTGTGAACTACGGCATCAACATGGAGATCGGTCCGCAGCAGACTTCCTCGGTGACATTCAAGGCCGACAAGCCCGGCGTGTACTGGTACTACTGCACCTGGTTCTGCCACGCCATGCACATGGAGATGCAGGGGCGAATGCTGGTCGAGCCGCGGAACGTCTGAGACCGATGCGCGGCTGCTGGAGCATTGCAAGGCTCGGCCCGGCGGCGGTGCTCGCCGCCGGCCTCGCCCTGCCGGCTTCGGCGGAGCGGATCATCGTGGCTCCGGACGAGACCGATGTGCAGGCAGTGCTCGACCGCGCCGCGGACGGCGACGTCGTCCTCCTTCGAGGCGGGGAATACCGCGGGCCGCTCACGATCGCGCACCGGCTCGTGCTCGAGGGCGAGCCGGGGGCGATGGTCGTCGGCTCGGCAAAGGGCAGCGTCATCACCGTCGAGGCGGCAGAGGCCGTCGTCCGTGGCCTTGTCGTGCGTGGCTCCGGACGCGACCTCGAGCGGATGGACGCAGGTGTGTTTATCGAGAAGACGGCGGCACGCGCCGTCGTGGAAGGCAACCGGATCGAGGGCAACCTCTACGGTGTCTACATTCACGGTGCCCCCGAGGCGGTCGTCCGCGGGAACCAGATCGTCGGCATCGCCGAGGGGCGCATGAACGACGCCGGCAACGGCGTCTCCGTGTGGGATGCGCCGGGCGCGAGGGTTCTCGACAACGACATCCGCTACGGACGCGACGGCATCTTCTCGATCGCCAGCCGCAAGAACGTATTCAGCGGAAATCGCTTCCGCGATCTGCGCTTCGCCGTGCACTACATGTACACCAACGACGGCGAGGTCACCGACAATGTGTCGATCGGCAACACGGTGGGCTACGCCATCATGTTCTCGCACCGGCTGACGATCCGCGGCAATGTCTCGGACGGCGACCGCGACCGCGGCTTCCTGTTCAATTTCGCCAACGGGTCGCGGATCGAAGGCAACACGGTGCTCGGTCGGCTGCAGCCGTCCGAGCGCTGGGCCAGATCGGGCGTGCACGGCAGGGACGAGCGCGAGCACGCCGGGACGGAGCCGCGTGAGCCTGCCGCCGTCCCGGCGACAGGCGCGCGGATCGGCCCGGAAAAGTGCGTCTTCATCTACAACACCAACCAGAACCGTTTCCGCGACAACTGGTTCGAGGGTTGCGAGATCGGCGTGCATTTCACCGCCGGCTCGGAGGGCAACGAGATCAGCGGCAACGCCTTCGTGAAGAACCGCAACCAGGTCAAATATGTCGGCACGCGGCATCTCGACTGGTCGAGAAACGGACGCGGCAACTACTGGAGCGACAACCCGGCCTTCGACCTCAACGGCGACGGCATCGCCGACACCGCCTACCGCCCGAACGACCTCGTCGACCGTGTCCTGTGGATGGCGCCGCAGGCCAAGGTGCTGATGAACAGCCCGGCGGTCCAGGTGATCCGCTGGGCGCAAGCCCAGTTCCCCGCTATTCTTCCGGGCGGGGTGATCGACAGTCATCCTCTGATGGCGCCGCCGGCGCGGCCGGGGCTCGCCACGGGAGGCAGGCGTTGACCGCCGCGCGGGTCGAGCTTCGCGAGGTCGTCAAGCGCTTCGGCAGGATCGAAGCGGTGCGCGGCGTCTCCTTCGATCTCGGTTCCGGCGAGACCGTCGCTCTCGTCGGCCATAATGGGGCCGGGAAGACGACGCTGATGAAGCTGATGCTCGGCCTGATCCGGCCGACCTCCGGCCGTATCGAGGTGCTCGGCGAGAATCCGGCGGCGGGCGATTTCTCGGCGCGTCTGGAGCTCGGCTATCTGCCCGAGAACGTCTCCTTCAACCCGAGCCTCACCGGCCGGGAGACGCTTTCCTTCTATGCCCGCCTGAAGCGGCAGCCGCGGAAGGCCGTCGCCATGCTTCTCGAGCGGGTCGGGCTGGCGGATGCCGCGGACCGGCACCTCGGCACCTACTCCAAGGGCATGCGCCAGAGGCTCGGGCTCGCGCAGGCGCTTCTCGCCGAGCCGCGCGTGCTCCTCCTCGACGAGCCGACGACCGGGCTCGACCCGGCGCTGCGCCGGTCCTTCTACGACACCATCGAGGAGCTGCGGGCCGGAGGCGCGACCGTGCTCATCTCCTCCCACGCGCTCACCGAGCTCGAGGAGCGGGCCGGACGGGTGATCATCATGAACCGGGGGCTCAAGGTCGCGGACGGCTCGCTCGAGGAGCTGCGCAGGATGGCGCACCTGCCGACGCGGATCCGGCTGAAGATCGCGGACGGCGCGCTCGGCGAGATGCCGGAGTGGCTCGGTCCGTTCGGCGCCTGGCGGCGCATCAACGGCCATGTGGTCGAGGTCGACACGTCGCCCGAGAACAAGATCGGCCTCCTCCATCGCGCGACCGACGCTGCCGCCCCGGTCGAGGATCTGGAGATCGTGCCCGCCACTCTCGACGATCTCTATGCGCACTTCCTCCGCTCGCAGGAGCCGGCGCCATGAGGAACGTCCTGGTCGTCGCCCGCAAGGAGATCCTGGAGGGGCTGAGGAACCGCTGGGTCGTGGCGGCGACCCTGCTGCTCGCGGCGCTCGCGCTGACGCTCACCTTCCTCGGCAGCGCCCCGACCGGCAGCGTCGGCGTGCGCGAGCTCGACGTCGTCATCGTGAGCCTGTCGAGCCTCACCATCTTTCTGGTGCCGCTGATCGCGCTCCTCATCTCCCATGACGCTGTTGTCGGGGAGATGGAGCGCGGCACCATGCTCCTTCTCCTGAGCTATCCGGTCGGGCGCTGGCAGGTCCTTCTCGGCAAGTTCCTCGGTCATCTCGCCATCTTGGGGTTTGCGACGCTCCTGGGCTACGGAGCCGCCGGCGCCTTCGCCGTCACCGGCGGAGGGATCGAGCTCGAGAGCTGGGCGGCGTTCGCCGCCATGGTCGGCTCCTCCGTGCTGCTCGGCGCCGTGTTCATCGCGATCGGCTATGCCGTGAGCGCTCTCGTGCGCGACCGCGGCACGGCGGGCGGCATCGCCATCGGCATCTGGCTCCTGTTCGTCCTCATCTACGACATGGCCCTGCTCGGGCTCCTCGTCCTCGATCAGGGGCAGAACGTCTCGGGGGCCGCGCTCAACCTCCTCCTCCTGCTCAATCCCACGGATGTCTACCGGCTGCTCAACCTGACGGGATTCGCCAATGTGAGCTCGTTCTCGGGCATGGCCGGGGTGGCAAACAGCACGACACTGGGCCCCGCGGCCCTTCTCGCCGCGCTGGTGGCCTGGGCGCTCCTGCCGCTCTCGGTCGCCGCCCTGGCATTCTCCAGGAGAGAGCTATGAGAAGGGCTGCACTTGCCGGCATGCTGCTCGCCGTCCTGGCGGCAGGCTGCAGCGAGAAGAACGCCGCGGAGGTCCCGCCGCCGCAGCAGCTCACCAGCGAGGCCATCGGCCACTACTGCGGCATGAACCTGCTCGAGCATGCCGGGCCGAAGGCCCAGATCATCCTCGCCAGCCGGGAGGAGCCCGTCTGGTTCTCGTCGGCCAGGGATGCCTTCGCGTTCACGATGCTGCCCGAGGAGCCGAAGGATATTCGAGCCGTCTACGTCTCCGACATGGCCAAGGCGCCGAGCTGGGAGAACCCCGGAACGACGAACTGGGTCGAGGCGAGGCAAGCCTTCTATGTGATCGGCAGCGCTGTGAAGGGGGGCATGGGCGCCGACGAGACCGTCCCGTTCTCGGATAAGGACGCGGCGACCAAGTTCACTGCGGAGAACGGCGGACGAGTCGTGAGCTTTGCGGAGGTCCCGCGCGAGTACGTGCTCGGCAGCGGAGCAGCTGCGCCGGACCCCGGCGAGCACGGCTCGCCGCCGGAGCACGGCCACCCTCCAGCACCCGCCGGGAAAACGGGGCACGACGCGCACTGAGGATTGCACGATGACGCCTCCTACGCGCAGGCGCGCGATCGGAATCACCGCGGCGGCCGCGGGGCTGAGCCTCGTTCCGTTCGGGCGTGCCGTGAAGCCTGCCGAAAGCCTGGTCAGCTGGCGGGGCGAGGCCTTGGGTGCCCTTGCCAGCTTGCAGATCCACCACCCCGATCGGGCCTTCGCGGCGGAGCTTGTCGGACGGGCAGTCGCCGAGGTGCGCCGGCTCGAGCGGATCTTCAGCCTCTACCGCACCGATTCGGCTCTGGTCGAGCTCAACCGCCGCGGCGTGCTGGTTGCTCCTCCCCGAGAGCTTGTGCTGGTGCTCGGCGAGAGCCGGCGCATCTGGGAGCTGACCGGCGGCGCCTTCGACCCGACGATCCAGCCGCTGTGGTCCCTCTACTACCGTCACTTCTCGAGCGTCGGGCACGATCCGAGCGGTCCGTCGGCAGAGGCTTTGCGGGCGGCACTCGCCAAGGTCGGCCTCGCCGATGTCCGGTTCGACAGCAACCGGGTCGTGCTCGGCCGCCGCGGGATGGCGCTGAGCCTCAACGGCATCGCTCAGGGCTACATCACCGACCGCGTCGTGGAGATGCTGCGCGTCCAAGGCATCGCCCACAGCCTGGTCGACATGGGCGAGCCGCGCGCCATCGGCGCGCATGCCGGGGGACGGCCCTGGCAGGTCGGGATCGCCGACCCGGACGCGCCGGAGCGGATCGGCGACACCCTCGAGCTCGTCAACAAGGCGGTCGCAACCTCCGGCGGCTATGGCTTCCGCTTCGACGCGGAAGGCCGCTTCAATCACATTCTCGATCCGAGGTCGGGCCGCTCGCCGGACCTCTACAAGAGCGTGACGGTGGTCGCGGCGACCGCCACCGCGGCGGACGGCCTCTCCACCGCGTTCAGCCTGGTCGGGCCGGGCGAGATCGAAGCGGCCCTGCGCAGGCTTTGCGACACCGAGGTCCGGCTTGCTCCGGCGCGGGGCGACCGCTTTCGATTGAGCGCGCCCCGGGCTTGATCCGCCGCCGCCTTCTGCGTCAGTGCGTGATCGGGGTCTGCATCTGCCCGATCACCTTTCCGACCGGCTCGCCGTCCTTCATCTGCAGGTTGCCGCGGACGATGGTGTAGACCGGCAGGCCCTTGACCTTCCAGCCGCCCCAGGGCGTGGGATGGTTCTTGCTGTGCAGCTTCCCGGGATCGATCGTCGCTTCCTTGCTCATGTCGACGATCGTCAGGTCACCGTCGGAGCCGATGCGGATCGTCCCCTTCCGCGGATACATCTGCCAGACCCTGGCGGGGTTCTCGCTCTGCACCCTGACGTAGTGATTGAGGGTCATGCGGCCCTTGTTGACCTGCGTCAGCATCAGCGGGACGTTGGTCTCGATGCCACAGAAGCCGGAAATGCAGTCCCAGATGGCGGCCTTGTTCATCTTGCCGTTGATGTCGCAGCCCTTCTCCTCGAGCGTGTGCGGCGAATGGTCGGTCGCGATCATGTCGATCGAGCCGTCGAGCAGCCCCTGCCACAGCGCATCCTGGTGCTCCTTCGAGCGCACCGGCGGGTTCATCTTCAGGAGAGGGCCGACGTCCTTCATGTCGGTGTCGACCCGCAGCAGATAGTGCGGCTGGGTTTCCCCGGTGAACCGCAAGCCGCGCGCCTTGGCGGCGCGGAGCATCTGCACCGCCTGCCGCGTCGAGGCATGCACGATGTGCAGCATGGTGCCGAAGGTTTCCGCGAGGAACATGACGTGGGCGATCGACTCCGCCTCGCACAGCCACGGCCGCGACGACTCCCACCAGACTGGTTCGTTCTTGCCTTCGGCCTTGAGCTTGTTGGTCCAGAAATGCTGGATCTGCCGGTTCTCCGCGTGGACGCAGAGCGGCACGCCGGACCTGGTGATGTTGGGGAACACGATCTGGCACATGCCGTCGTCGGGGAACGGCAGGTTTCCGATCGTCTCGCCGAAGAAGATCTTGTAGCCGATGGCGCCCCGCTTCGCCATCGGCAGGATGTCGTCGGCGTTGGTCTGATGCACCACGCCGAGCACCGCGAAATCGCAAAGCGACTTGGACTCCGCGATCCTTCGCTTGACGTCGACCTGCTCGGCGTTCTCGGTCGGAGGGATCTGGTTGGGCATGTCGATGACGGTGGTGATGCCGCCGCACACGGCGGCGGTCGAGCCGGTCGCAAAGTCCTCCTTGTGCGTCACCCCGGGATCGCGGAAATGCACGTGCGCGTCGATCAGGCCCGGCAGGACATGCAGGCCGCTCGCATCGATCACCTGCCTGCCGTCCGGCAGCGTGTCGTCGGCGCCGATCGCCACGATCCTGCCGTCGGCGATCGCGACCCCGCCGCGCAGCGTGGCCTCCGGGGTGACGATCGATCCGTTCTTCACGACCAGGTCCGCCTTCATCATTCCTCTCCTCTCGTGTCGCCCGAGCGCGCCGTTCCGATCGTCTAATAGGTGTCGAACATCCGCTGCAGGTCGTCGGCGTCGGTGGTTCTCGAGAGCCCGAGGGAAAGCAGGATGCGTGCCTTCCACGGCTGCAGGTTGTCCGCGGCGACAAAACCTTTTCGCCGCAGGCCCGGGCTGCGCACCACCCGGCCGGAGGCGACGCGGCTGCACAGGCACATGATCATGCCGTGCTCGCGAAACGCTCGATCGAACGCCTCGTCCTGAGCGGGGGTCGGCCGCCCCGCGCCGGTTGCGGCGCTGACGATGCCTCTTGCGCCGGCCTTGGCCGCCGCATCGATCATCACTCCGTCGGCATTGACGTAGGAGAGGACGATATCCACCCGCGGCAGCGATGTCATGGTCCCCGCCTCGAACTCGGTCTGCGTCGTGTGCCTTCGCGCGGGCTGGTGATAATACACCACCTTTCCATCCGCGTCCGCGAATCCCAGCGGTCCGAGATCGCGGGATTCGAACGCCTCGACGCGGTAGGTGGAATTCTTCGTCACATCGCGCGCATTGAAGATTGTGTCGTTCATGACCACCAGGCAGCCGCGGCCGGCGGATTGCGGGTCGGCGGCGACGCGAACCGCGTTGACCACGTTGAGATAGCCGTCGGCGCTCAGCGCCGACGACGGTCGCATCGAGCCCACGAGCACCACCGGCTTCCCGGTCTTGAGCACGAGGTTGAGGAAATAGGCGGTCTCCTCGAGCGTGTTGGTTCCGTGGGTGATGACGATTCCGTCCGCTTCGTCCTGCTCGAAGATCGAATGGAGCTTGCGCACCAGATCGAGCCAGTCGGAATCGACCAGCGCCTGGCTGGGAAGGCGGCGAAACGGCATCTCCTGCACCCGGGCGATGCTCTCGAGCTCGGGCAGCCGGGCGATGAGCTCGCCTTCGTGCAGGCGCTTGTTCGCCTCGATGTACCAGGCGAGGTCGAGCCGATCCCTGCCGACCGAATCGATGGTTCCCCCGGTGAGGACAAGTCCCACTCTCGGTAACGCGGCCACTGCCGTCACTCCAGATCGGAAATCAGTCACTGATCGACGGAATGGCCGCGTCTGCGGTCCTGCCGCGATCCGGCGCCGCAGCGGCGGGAGGCGAACGGCCTCACCGGGCGGCTTTCAGCCCCAGCTCTCTTGCGGCGACGGCAAGCCGGTCGCGTTGCTCCTGCATGGCGGCCGCGAACTCGGCCGGCCCACCGGGATTGGCGATCTGGCCGGTGATGCCGAGCTTCTCGCCGAAGTCCGGCTGGCTCACGATCGCGCGCACATCGGCGGCGACCTTCTCGCGCACTGCCGCAGGCATAGCCGGGGTGCCGAAAAAGCCGACGAGACCATCCAGGGTGAGCTCCGGGTATCCAGCCTCGTTGACCGTCGGCACGTCGGGATGGGTGGGTGGCCTCGTGCTGTTGGTCGATGCCAGCAGCTTGAGCTTTCCTGCCTGAAGCTGCGGACGAAGCGTCGCGAGCGATGCCTCGACCACATGCACGCGTCCGGTGGCGAGATCGTTCGCCGCGTCCTGCGGGTTGCGATACGGCACCCGTGCCATGTCGAGATGGTTCTTCTTGAGGAACCCTGCGAACAGGAAATCGATGGCACCCGTCGTGCCGGCCCAGTTGAGCTTCCCCGGGCTGGCGCGCGTCATCGCCACCAGCTCCTGCATCGACTTGGCTTCCAGCCCGGCCGGGACGGCGATCACGATCACCGTGTTCCAGCCGCGAGCGATCGGCGGCAGGTCGCTGTCCTTGTAGGGCACTTCCTGCAGGACATAAGGATGTGCCGTGAGCGCCGAGGTGGGCGAGGCAAGCAGAACATGATCGTCGTTCGCGCTCACGACGGCGTTCACGGCCACGATGGCATCGCCGCCGGGACGGTTCTCGATCACGACCGGCTGACCCCAGAGCCTGCTCAAGCGATCGCCCAGCAGGCGGGTGCCGAAATCCACGCCGCTGCCCGGCCCCAGGCTCACGATGAGCTTGACCGGCCGCTGCGGCCAGGTCTCTGCCGAGGAGGGAGCGACGAGGGCCAGCAACAGCAAGGCCGCAAGTCCGGCTCGCCGGAAAGCCGGCGCCGGTCTCGGATTTTCCAGCATGGGCGCAAACCTCGGCGGTCGGGAAGGGAAGCTTGCGCACACGCTATCGACGGGGTGTATACGTGTCAAACTCCGACGCTCGCTTGCCCGGATCGCCACCACGACGAACCTGCTTTTCTCGATTTGTGAGAGGTGGCGAGCTGGATCATCAGCTGATGGGATGAGCCGCACATGCGCGACCGCGAGGAGTCAAAAGGCTGGATCGGTGCGAGCATGCTGCGCAAGGAGGACGCGCGGCATCTGCACGGGCACGGGATGTTCATTGCCGACGTTACCGTGCCAGGGGTCGAGGACATCGCGTTCGTCCGCAGCCCGATGGCGAGCGCGCGCCTGCGCAGCGTCGCGAAGCCTCAGGGTGCAGCGGGACGGATTTTCACCCTGGCCGACATCGGCCCCGTCAACGTGCTCGAGGCGGGGCCCGAGCTCGCCGCGCATCGTCACAGCCCGTATCCGCCGCTGGCCGACGGCAGGGTCCGCTATGTCGGGCAGCCGATCGCGGCATGCGTGATGCCGACGCGCGCCCAGGCGGAGGACCTGGCCGACCAGGTCGACATCGATCTCGAGCAGCTGCCGGCGGTCGTGGACGTGGTGGCGGCGATGCGGTCCGACAGCCCGCGCGTGTTCGACGATTGGCCCGGCAACGCCTACATCAGCACCTCGGTGACCGAGGGCAACCCGGAGACGCTCGCTTCCGCACCGGTCAGGCTGCGGCGACGGCTGCGGTTGAACCGGCAGGCGACGGTGTCGCTCGAAGGGCGCGGCGCGCTCGCCTACTGGGACCATCGGCTGAACGAGCTCGTCGTCTACCTGTCGACGCAGGGCGGGCAGATCAAGCGGATGGCCATCTCCCGCATGCTCGGAATTCCCGAGGAGCGCGTCCGGGTGATTGCGCCCGATGTCGGGGGCGGCTTCGGCGGCAAGAACCGCATCATGCCGGAGGACGTCGTGGTGGCCGCCATTGCGATGAAGGTCAGGCATCCGGTGCGCTGGATCGAGGATCGGCGCGAGCATCTCCTCGCATCGGTCCACTGCCGCGATCACACCTATGACCTGACGATCTCGGCGGATCGTGACGGCACGCTGCTCGGCCTCGAAGGGGAAATTTTCATCGATGCGGGCGCCTATGCGCTGTGGCCCACCGGCGCGTTCCAGGAAGCGAGCATGGCCTCGCGAAACCTGACGGGCCCCTACCGAATTCGGCATCTGCGGCTCAATGCCCATACGGTGGCGACGAACAAGGCGCCGCACGGGCCCTATCGGGGCGTGGCGAGGCCGGGAGCGACCTTCGCGATCGAGCGCCTGGTCGACGAGGTGGCGCTCGAGCTCGGGCGCGAGCCGTTCGATCTGCGGCGACAGAACATCGTCACGGCCGCCGAGCTGCCGTACCGCACCGCGGCCGGGATGCGGCTCGACACCGGCGATTATGTCGCCTCGCTCGAGGCGGCGCGCGATGCGATCGGCCTGCCGGCTGTTCGCAGCCGCCAGGCGGCGGGAGAGCCGGACGGACGCAGGATCGGCATAGGCTTCGCATTCTACACCGAGCAAAGCGGCCACGGCACCGCGGAATTCATGAAGCGCAGGTTCCGCATCATCCCCGGCTACGAATCCGCCAATGTCCGCATGCTGCCGGACGGCGGCGTCCTCATCCACGTCGGCGTTCAGAACCACGGGCAGGGCCACGAGACATCGCTCGCGCAGATCGCCGCGCACGAGCTCGGGATCGACCCGCAGCGGATTTCGCTGCGTTACGGCGACACGGCGATCGGGCCCTACGGCTTCGGCACGTTCGCCTCGCGCTCGATCGTGTTCGCCGGCGGCGCGGTGGGCAGGGCATCGCGCGCGCTCGCCGAGAAGATCAGGCGGATCGGCGCCCACCTGCTGCAGGCCGATGTCGCGAACACCCGGCTCGAGAACGGAATGGTGATCGGCCCGTCGAGCGCGATCGGCATTGCCGAGGTCGCGTTCGCGGCCAATGCGCGCCCGGATCAATTGCCGGCCGGCCTCGATCCCCTCCTCGAGACCGTCGCCACCTACGAGCCGAGCGATTCGGGCGGCGTCTTCGCCTACGGCACGCACGCGGTCGTCGTGGCGGTCGATCCCGAGAGCGGCATGACCGAGCTGCTCGATTACGTGGTATCGGAGGACTGCGGCACCATGATCAACCCGATGATCGTCGACGGGCAGGTGCAGGGCGGCATCGCGCAGGGGATCGGGACGGCACTCTACGAGGAGATCCCCTACGACGCGCAGGGGCAGCCGCTCGCCACGACCTTTGCCGACTACCGGGTTCCCTGCGCTCCCGAGGTCCCGGCGGTGCGCATCATCCATCTCGTGCACCCCGCCGCCGCCACCGAATACGGGGTCAAGGGGTTGGGGGAGGGCGGCGCGATCGCGCCGCCGGCGGCAATCGCCAACGCGATCGCCGATGCATTCCGGGACATCGGCGCGAGCTTCAACGAGACGCCGCTGACCCCGCGGCGGGTGTCCGAGGCGATCGAGCGCGCGCGCGACAGACGTAGGGTGGGCAAAATCGCCTCGTGATCGTGCCGTAACGCGAAACCGTGGCGGCGATTTTGCCCACCGTTATCAGCGATGGTGGTGGGCAACGCCGCCTCAAGGTTCGATCGGTGGAGAGATTGCGAGACGCGGCGTTGCCCACGGGAGCGCGCAACGGCCCGCGGCATCGAACGAACAATTCACCGCTCTCGCGATGACGGCCCCCGCATGGCTTCCCCGTGCCGGACGATTCGGATGCATGTCAGAAATCGGCCGGGAGCTCGCGCCCCCATTTCGCCCGCATGCGTGCGTCGAGCTCCTTGCTCGCGCGGGCAATCGAGGGGAAGGTCTTCTGCCGGTTGAAGGGAATGCAAGCGTCGACGACCACGCGGGAATTGCGCTTGTCCTTCTGCGTATCGTAGCACATGGGATCGAGCGCCGAGCTCCAGCCCCCGTGGATGATGTCCACCTGCTCGCGCGGATCGCAGCGCGTGCACATCGCCCAGATGACGTCGTTGATGTTGGTGGGATCGATGTCGTCGTCGACCACGATGGTCCAGCGGTTGCAGTAGGCTCCCGCGTGACAGTGCGATGCAACCATCCCCGCCTGCTTGGAGTGCCCACCGTAGAGCTGCTTGATCGAGATGGTGAGCATGAAGCGGCTGCCCCCGGCCTCGTGCGCCCAGACGCCCTGCACGCCGGGAATGCCCGCGGCCTCGAGCTGATTCCAGACCGCGCCGCATCGATAGGTGCCGAGATAGAAGGTGTTGTCGTTGGGCGGCACTGCCGGGATCGCGCCGAGCAGGATCGGATCGTTTCGATGCATCATCGTGGTGATCCGGATCGCCGGCGAGGGATGGCTGCCGGAAGGGTAATAGCCGGTCCATTCGCCGAGCGGCCCTTCCGGGAGCTCGTCGCCCGGCTCGACGAAGCCTTCGAAGGCGATCTCGGCGTTCGCCGGGACGGGCAGCCCGGTCTGCGGCATGTTGAAGACCTCGACCGGCTCGCCGAGGATCCCGCCGGCCGCCTCGATCTCGTTCCTGCCGTACGGGATCTCGAGACCGGCGAGCATGAACATCGCCGGATGCATGCCGACCACCACGGCCACGGGACAGGGCTGCTTCCGCTCGTGATACTTGCGCATGATGATGAGGCCGTGCTTGCCCGGCGACATGAACACCGTCGCCCGATCCCGGCCCTGCGACTGGATGCGGTAGCAGCCGTAGTTCACCCAGCCGCTGTCGGGGTCCTTCATCGCCACCATGCAGGCGGTGCCGATGAACGGCCCTCCGTCACGCTCGTGCCAGACCGGTGTGGGAATGCGCCCGATGTCGACGTCCTTGCCGGTCAGCACGTTCTCCAGCAGCGGCCCGCCGTTGACCGCCCTGGGCTCGTGCGACGGAGCGCTGCGCATGTAGTTGCGCCACCATTGGATCAGCTCCATCTCCGAGCCGGTCGGCGGCAGTCCCAGCGCCAAATTGATGCGCGTGACTGAAGTCAGGATGTTGGCGAGCACGCGGTGCCCTTTCGGAAAGCCGGGCACCTCGTCGAACAGCAATGCCGGGTTGCCCATCCTGCGCTGATAGATGTCGACGAAGCCGCCGATCTCCTCCTGGGGCTCGGCACCCCTGACGATCTTAAGCTGTCCCGCGGCTTCCACGTCTCGGATGAAGTCCCGCAAATCCCGAGTTGCCATGATGAAGCCTTCCTCGCTGCGCCCGCGCAGTATACGAAGCGCTTCCCGGGGTCGTATACAAGGCCCGCCTCGCCGTCGCCGGCGACACGCACACTTTCCCTGCTCGCGGCCGTGAGCGTCACCCCGTCACTGCGCGCGAAATTTGCGCGCCGACCACTCAGGGCAAGCTCGGGCGCGTGGCCCCGGAGGAAGCGCCCGCGCGCCGAGGCGGCACCTGGTCGCGCCGCGAGGGCAGGTCCGGGCAGAGGACGAGCTTGCCCTCGAGGCCGCCGGCCTCGAGGCGGCGGTGCGCCTCGGCCACCTCCTCGAAGGAGATCCGCTCGGCGACGCGCGGCCGGATGGCGCGCGTTGCCAACAGCCCCAGGAGCCGCTCCAGGTCCTCCCGGAACCAGGCGGGATGTCGTGCCCGCATCGCATTGATCGAGTAGACGCGGACACGCTTTCCGCCCGGCAGCCAGCTCAGCAAGCGCCTCCACAGATACACGCGCGCAATCCACAGCAGGATCGTGAGCAGGCGACGCTGCGCCTGCACCCCCGCCGTATAGCCGTAGGCGCAGAGCAGCCCGCCGCGCCTGAGCGCCGCGAAGGAGCGGCGATAGCCGTCCTCGCCGATGCCGTCGAAGACCACGTCGAACCCGCCCGGCAGCACCCGCGTGAAGTCTTCGCGCTGGTAGTCGATCGGCGTGGCGCCGAGCTCACGGAGCAGCGCCGCATGCTCGCCGCGCGCGGTGCCCCACAGCTCGAGCCCGGCCATCCTGCCGAGCTCGAGCAGCGCCTGACCGACACCGCCGGCGGCTCCGTGGACGAGCACGCGCTGGCCTCGCCGGACTCCCGCCGCCCGGTGAAGGAGCTGGCAGGCGGTGGTCCAGCTCAGGATCAGCGCGGCCGCCTCCGCCGGATCGACGCCCGCCGGCACGCGGGTCAGGCGGTCGGCGCGGAGCGTCCGATAGGCGGCGTTCGACCCGAGCACCGTCATGTCGGCCACCCGGTCGCCGAGCTGAAATCCGGTCGCGCCCTCGCCGAGCTGATCGATCTCACCCACGACGTCATAGCCGAGCACGAACGGCGGCCGGACGCGCATCGTCTGCGGATAGAGGTGGCGGCGGATCACAACGGCGGTGTACTCCAGACCCGAGGCGAGGACGCGAAGGCGGATCTCGCCCGGCGCGGCCGTCGGCATCGGAGCCTCGACCACCTCGAGCTCGTCGGCCTCGCCAAAGCGCCTGACCTGAACGACCCGGTTGCGCGGCTCTCGCATCGACGGAGTCCTTGCACGCACGGTCCAGCGCCGGCCGGCCGCTTTGTCTCGCCGGCCTGGATGCGCGATATCGCGCGGAAGCGGGGTCATGTCATTGACGAGGATCAATGGCGTTTGCTGT
>DASXAP010000298.1:0-16633 GCA_036406655.1 Xanthobacteraceae bacterium
ACAGGCGGATGGGTATCGCGCGCGATGCTGCCGTCGCGCCGCGGGTGAACGCGGTGTTGGCGCGCGCTCCACCCATCCTACCGCCCCATTGTCCTACCGCCTCGTTACCGCGGCGCATTCAGGTGAACAACGACAGCACAGCCTGTATCTGATCGGCCGCGGCCGCAACCAGCCCGTCGTAGCTCGTCTGCCCTTGAGCGGCGGCGTTCAGGATACATTCGGCGAGATAGGCCTTTGTTGCCGAGGTCGCGTGCTCCAGGGGCACTCTTGTCATGACTTCCTCGAGCGCGCTTCGCATGACCTGGATGAGCTGAGGATCGAACTCGCGCATAGCGTCACTCCCGATACGTGCTTCGAGAAATCCCTTTCCCTGCGCCCCTCAGCCCTCGCTCCGTGCTGGCGGTCAGCTGCCACCCACCCCAGCAGGTCCAAATCACCCAATGAATGTGGAAAGACCTTGGCCGGCTTTTCACAAATCAGTGACGGGAAACGCCTCTATTGACCAGGAGAGCAGTCCGCGCCCGATGCGAGCGGGGGCCGAGCCGTGCAGGTGGCTCGATCAGCTCTGTGCTTCGGCACACCCGCTCTCGCCGTTCATCACCGGACCCGGATCGGGTGCCGTCTACTTTGGGCGCGCCGGCGGACCGGCTGATTGCCGCAGGTTGCCTGAGAGGCGCGGCCTTCGTAATAGCCGCTCGAATAGGAAAACTTGTCGAGGTGGCCCGGACATTCAAGGGCATGGCCGAATTGGCCATCCGCGTAACCTGCTTCCCAGCTATCGAGATCGATGCTGACGATCATTGTCGACGCCCCCCAGCCGTGCGAAGGAAACACGCCGATGTCGACCGAATTCAGGCGCCCGTGTAGCGGCGGGGCAACAGTAAATCGAATTCTTTCGCTGCAAGCGTGATCTCAGCGGCAATGGCGTTTCGGCAACAGCATACCGGCCCTTGCAGGGCGGCCGCCTCACCGTGCGTTCAGCGCCCCCGTGACCGGATGGCCGATTCCCAGCGGCACGGCATCGATGAGCACGAAAGCCACCCGGGCACGCTTGTCGCTTCGGTTCGCCCAGGCGTGGTTTGTTCCCCGCTGGATCATGACGTCGCCCGCCTTCAGCTTCACCGTGGCATCGTCCATGTCCATCTCGATCTCGCCCTCGATGACGACGACGTAGTCGATCGTTTCGGTGCGGTGCATGCGTGCTTCGTTGCCGGGAGGGAAGTCGATCACGGCAAACCGCGTTCCGTTCGGCGGCGGCGCGGTGCCGAGGATGCGCGCGCCTCTGTCCTCCACGTTCTCGCCGACCGTTATATCGGCGGGCGTCCGATCGGTCGACCAGATCAAGGTGGAGACCGTTCCCGGGCTCGGGTACTTGGCGTTGCCGGCGGGCCCTTGCATGATCACCTTGGCGACGTTGCGGTCATCATGGCCGGTGACGAAACGACGAATGGGCGGGTAGCTCGGTTTTTCGTTCACGACGGGTGTTCCTCGAGCCTGCTCGGGTGCTAAATTTTGCAGGATGAATTGAGCGCGCCGCCCCGCGCGCGATACCCCATCGCTCCTGTCCCGGGTATCTTGACGGGTATCGCCCGCCGGGAGGGTTCGAGCATCCTACACGGAAGTGCCGCAACAAAGGGAGGAGCAGGTGAGCAAATTCATCAAGCCGCGATCGGACGTTTCACGGCGGAGGCTGCTGGCCGGCACCGCCGGTGCCGGCGTTGCCCTCGCCTTCGAGATCGGGGCGCCGGCGGTCCTGGCGCAGACCCGGGCGCCGCTGCGGCTCGGCATCCTCAATTCGTTCACCGGCGCGATCGCCTACGCCGCCGAGAACAACGTCAACGGGATGACCATGTATCTCGACCGCGTCAACTGGACGATGGCAGGACGCAAGGTCGAGCTGATCAAGGAGGACGATCAGTTCAATCCGCAGATCGGGCTGCAGAAGGCCAAGAAGCTTGTCGAAAGCGACAATGTGGACCTGCTGACCGGAGTGCAGGCCAGCAACGTCGCGCTGGCCGTGCTCAATTACGCCAAGCAGCGGAAAACCTTCTATATCGTGTCCGGAGCGGGGGCGGATGCGATCACCTGGGAGCGCAACCCCTATGTGTTCCGTACCTCGCTCTCGGCATGGCAGCTCAGCGCGCCGATGGCGGAATGGGCCTATGAGCATCTCGCCAAGGAGTTCGTCCTGACCGGCTCCGACTACGCCGGCGGCCGCGACGTGATTGCCGAGTTCAGGGCTCCGTTCCAGAAGAAGGGCGGCAGGATCATCAAGGAGATCTATCCGCCGCTCGGCACCACCGATTTCAGCCCGTATCTCACCGATATCCGCTCGATCAATCCGCCCGCTACCTACAACTTCATGCCCGGGACCGACGGTGTGCGGTTCATGCAGCAATACGACGAGCTCGGACTGAAGGCCATACCCTTCTGCGGCTTCGCGTTGGTGGATTCGCTGACCATCAGGACTGTCGGCCGTGCGGCCATCGGGATCATCACCACGACGGTGTACACCGACACGGTCGACAATGCGGAGAACAGGAAGTTCGCGCCCGAGTACCACGAACGGTTCAAGATCTACCCGGACTATTTCTCCGATTATGGTTACGTGGTCGCGCGGGTGATCGACGAGGCCCTGCGTGCGACCGACGGCGATGTCTCCAACAAGGACAAGCTCGCCGAGGCGATGCTCAAGGTCGCCTTCGACGCTCCGCGCGGGCCGTTTCGTTTCGACCAGCTCACCCACAACCCGGTCCAGAACGTCTATGTCTGCAAGGCCGCGGCGCTCAGCGGCGGGCGAATCGGCAATGAGATTCTCGCAACCGTGCCGGACGTGCGCGACCCCGGCTCCAAGCAGTATTGACGACCGGCTGATATGAGCCGAGGCCGTTGCCGGAGGCAAACCCGCCCGACTTGCCCCGCCGCGGATCGCTCGCTTCTCGCCGCGGGCTTCTTGCGGCCCGGCCGCCGGCGGCCTTTTCGCAGCCGCGGGTCTGCCCGCGAAACAGGCTAAGTCGACCGAGGCCCGGCCGCGACAGGTTCAGCTCCTGATGGATTTTCTCCTCGCGCAGCTGCTGAACGGCCTGGTCTACGGCATGCTGCTTTTCCTCACTGCGGCGGGTCTGTCGCTCATATTCGGCCTGATGAACGTGGTGAGCCTCGCGCACGGCTCGTTCTTCATGCTCGGCGCTTTCGTCGGGCTCAGCATTTTCGAGCTCACGCGGAGCTTCTGGCTCGCTTTTCTGCTGGCGCCGATCCCGGTCGCGCTCCTGGGGGTCCTGATCGAGATGATCTTTCTTCGGCCGCTCTATCGCCGCGGGCACATGGATCAGGTGCTGCTGACGTTCGGCTTCACCTTCGTGTTCTTCGACCTCGTGCAATCGGTGTGGGGCCGCACCGTCCGCAGCCTTGCGCCGCCGCCGCTGCTCAAGGGCATCGTCGAGATCGGCGTCGGCGTGTTCTCGTCCTATCGGCTGTTTCTGATCGGGCTCGGCTTTGCCGTCGCAGGGCTGCTCTGGCTGTTCCTGGACCGCAGCCGGCTCGGTGCCATGGTGCGCGCCGGCGTCGACGACAGCGCCATGGCGGCCGGGCTCGGCGCCAATGTTCCCGCCCTGTTCAGCGTGGTGTTCGGCGCCGGTGTCGCGCTGGCGGCGCTCGGCGGGGTGGCGGCCGGTCCGGTGCTCGGTCTCTATCCCGGCCTCGACACCGAGATACTTATTCCTGCCTTCATCGTGATCGTCATCGGCGGGATGGGCAGCCTGCGTGGGGCCTTCCTCGGCAGCCTGTTGATCGGCATCGCCGATACCTTCGGCAAGGCGTACTTTCCGGGCGCGGCGCTGTTCCTCATCTACCTGGTCATGGCGCTGGTGCTGCTGCTGCGCCCGCAGGGCATGTTCGGGATCGCTCACATCCCCGCCGCCTCGGCACCGACGCTGGCGCTTGGCGGCGGCACCTCCGACCGTGCTCGGATGGCGGGCCTGCTCGCGATCGCCGCAATGGTCGCGTTTCCCTTCCTCGTCTCGAGCTATCCGCGGCAGCTCGTCGCCGAGATCTACATCTTCGCGATCTTCGCCATGAGCCTCGACCTGCTGCTCGGCTATACCGGGCTCATGTCGCTCGGGCATGCCGCCTTCTTCGGGCTCGGCGCCTACGCGGTCACGATCCTCGCCGCGAGTCTCGAGGTCAACGCCTGGATCGGGGTGGTGGCAGGCATCGCAATTGCCGCGCTCGGCGCCGGCATCATCGGGTTCTTCTGCGTGCGCACCGCCGGCATCTCATTCCTGATGCTGACGCTCGCCTTCGCGCAGCTGATCTTCTCGGTGGCGCTGAAATGGCGCGACCTGACCGGCGGCTCCGACGGGATCGCCATGGCGGATCGGCCGAGCCTCTTCGGCCTGGATCTCTCCGATTCCCTGATCATGTACTTCATGACGCTGGTCTTCTTCCTGCTCTGCTATGCCGCGCTGCGCCGGCTGCTCGATTCTCCGCTCGGCCATGTCTTCGTCGGCATCCGCGAGAACGAGCAGCGCATGCTGGCGATCGGCTATCGCACCCGCGCCTGCAAGCTCCTGTCGTTCGTCATCGCCGGCGGCCTGGCCGGATTTGCCGGCGGGCTCTACGCGATCTTCAACACCTTCATCTCGCCGGATGCGGTCTACTGGACCTCGTCGGGCGACATCCTGATCATGGTGATGCTGGGCGGAGCCGGCACGCTCATAGGTCCGGTGCTCGGCACTGCGCTCTTCCTGCTGATGAAGAACGTGGTGAGCTCCTACAGCGAGCACTGGATGCTGATCATCGGCATGGTCTTCATCGGTTGCGTCCTGTTCTTTCCCGGCGGAATCTGGGGGACGCTGAGGCAGGTCCGCTGGCCCAAGCGCCTCGTCTGGCGAGCGGCATGAGCGTCCTGCGTATCGAGGGCCTTTGCCGCTCGTTCGGGAGCCTGGTGGTGACCGATCACGTCAATCTCGCCATCGCGGCCGGCGAGCGGCATGCCGTGATCGGCCCGAACGGCGCCGGCAAGACCAGCCTGGTCAATCAGATCGGCGGGCAGCTGCGGCCGAGCGCCGGACGCATCCTGGTCAAGGGTGTCGACGTCACCGGCTGGTCGCCGGACCGGGTGAGCCGGATCGGCGTGGCGCGGACGTTCCAGCGCAACAACCTGTTCCTGAACCTGAGCGTGCTCGAGAACCTGCGCCTCGCGGTCGCGGCGCGGCGCGGCAATCCGCTCAACTTCTTCACGCCGGTGCGCCGGCATCGCCACCTCCTCGAGCGGGCCGAGGCGCTGATGCGGCAGGTGCACCTGCTTCAGGACGGCTCGATTCCCGTGCGCAACCTGTCCTACGGTGAGCAGCGGCAGCTCGAGATCGGCATCGCGCTCGCCGGCGAGCCGGACCTGCTGCTGCTCGACGAGCCCACCTCGGGAATGTCGCCGGCGGAGACCGCCCGCATGATCGATCTCATCGCGGCGCTGCCGCGCACCCTCTCGATCCTGATGATCGAGCACGACATGCAGGTGGTGTTCTCGGTCGCCGAGCGGGTCACCGTCCTCTACTACGGGGAGGTCCTCGCCTCCGGGTCACCGGCCGAGATCCGGGCGAACGCGCGCGTGCGCGAGGTCTATCTCGGGATGCCCCACTGACATGCTGCGGCTCGACAACGTCAACGCCTACTATGGCGACAGCCAGATCCTGCACGGCGTCTCGCTCTCGGTCGCGGAAGGCGAGGTCGTGTGCATGCTCGGCCGCAACGGCGCCGGCAAGACGACCACAATCCTGACCATCATGGGCTATCTGAAGCCCAACCCGGGCCACATCTTCTACCGCGAGCGCGACATCGCCGCGCTGCCGCCCTATGCGGTGGCGCGGCTCGGCTTCGGCTTCGTGCCGCAGGAGCGCGGCATATTTCCGAGCCTGACGGTCAGGGAGAACCTCACGGTCTTCGCGCGCGGCGGCGCGCGGCGTCGCTGGACGCTCGACCGCGTGCTCGCGCTCTTCCCCAGTCTCGCGGCACGGGCGCGCAATCTCGGGTTTCAGCTCTCGGGCGGCGAGCAGCAGATGCTGTCGATTGCGCGCGCGCTGATGCTCAACCCGGCGCTGCTGCTGCTCGACGAGCCGTCCGAGGGCCTCGCGCCGATGATCGTGCGGGACATCATCGAGGTGCTCAGGCGCCTCAAGGACGAGGGCCTGGCGATCCTGCTGGTCGAGCAGAACCTGCATACCGCGCTCGCGGTCGCCGACCGGCACCACGTGATGAACAAGGGCGAGATCTGCTTCAGCGGCACCTCGGCGGAGCTCGAGAGCAACGAGACGGTGCTGCGCACCTATCTCAGCGTCTGAGGAGGCACATTCGAATCGACGGGGTTGATCCCATGCGCCAAGCTTGTCGGCTGGCCCAAACCACTCGTCGCGCGCCGCCTGCGGCGGCGCTGTTCCTTGCCGCGGCGCTCGTGCCTCGGCAACGCAGGCGAGAGACAGGCTCCTCGAATCGAGGAACTCCGCCGCGTTCGCCGGGGAAGGGCGGTTGAAGAGCCGGCCTGCGCGGGATAATGCTGCCTCCCTACCTGGACGGCGGCGGACCGGCAGCACGGCGGATCATGGCAGGGTTTCTTGGGTACACGGGAGAACGGCAGGTGCGCGCCGATGCGCGCGCAGCGAGTTGCGAGGTCAAGGCGACGACCTGCTACATGTGTGCCTGCCGCTGCGGCATCAAGGTGCACCTCGACGGCGGCCGCATCCGTTACATCGAAGGCAACCGCGAGCATCCCGTCAATCGCGGCGTGATCTGCGCCAAGGGCGCGGCGGGCATCATGCAGCAGAATTCGCCGGCGCGGCTGAGCAAGCCGCTTCTGCGCACCGGCGAGCGCGGGCGTGCCGAGTTTCGCGAGATCGAATGGGACGAGGCGCTGCGGATCGCCTGCGAATGGCTCGGCAGGATCCGTGCAACAAATCCGCAGGAGCTCGCCTTCTTCACCGGTCGCGATCAGAGCCAGGCGCTGACCGGATACTGGGCCAGGCAGTTCGGCACCCCGAACTACGCCGCCCATGGCGGGTTCTGCTCGGTCAACATGGCGGCCGCCGGGCTCTACACGATCGGCGGCTCGTTCTGGGAGTTCGGTGAGCCCGACTGGGACCACACCAGGTACTTCATGCTGTTCGGGGTCGCCGAGGACCACGATTCCAACCCGATCAAGATCGGGCTCGGCAGGCTCAAGGCGCGTGGCGCCAGGATCGTCTCGGTCAACCCGGTGCGCACCGGCTATTCCGCCATCGCCGACGAATGGGTGCCGATACGGCCCGGAACCGACGGGCTCCTCGTGCTCGCGCTGATGCACGAGCTGCTGCATGCCGCACGCATCGATCTCGACTACCTGCGCCGCTACACCAATGCCGGCTACCTGGTGGTGAGCGACCCTCACGCGGCGGACGACGGGCTTTTCGCCCGCGCCGACGGCAAGCCAGTGGTATGGGACGCGAGCCGCGGCGCTGTGCTCGACGCTTCCGATCCGGCTGCCGAGCCGGCCCTCGGCGGCGAGTTCACGCTCCCCGACGGCCGGCGTGCGGTTCCGGTGCTCCACCTCCTGTCCGAGCGGTACCGGTCACAGGAGTATTCGCCGGAGGCGGTCAGCGGCCGGTGCGGCGTCTCGGCGGAGGTGATCCGCCGCCTCGCCTCCGAGCTCGCCGAGGTCGCTTTCGATCAGGCCATTATTCATCGCCAGCCGTGGACCGACTCGGCCGGTCGCCGGCACGAGACGATGCTCGGCCGCCCGGTGGCGATGCACGCGATGCGGGGCATCTCCGCCCACTCCAACGGCTTTCACACCTGCCGCGCGCTGCACCTCCTGCAGATGCTGCTCGGATCGATCGATTGCCCCGGCGGCTTCCGCTACGAGCCCCCGTTCCCGCGCCCCTGCCCGGGCGCGCCCAAGCCCGGGAGGATGATCGAGCCGGGGCAGCCGCTCGACGCCATGCCGCTCGGCAATCCCCGCGGTCCCGAAGACCTGCTGGTCGATGCAGCGGGCGCGCCGCTGCGCATCGACAAAGCCTATTCGTGGGAAGCGCCGCTCGCCGCGCACGGCCTGATGCACATGGTCGTCCGCAACGCCTGGGCCGGCGATCCCTATCCGATCGACACGCTCTTTCTCTACATGGCCAACATGGCCTGGAACTCGGCGATGAACACGGCCGAGACCATGGCCATGCTGACCGACCGTGCCGCCGACGGGAGCTACCGGATTCCGCGCATCATCTACGCCGACGCGTTCTTCTCGGAGATGGTGGCCTACGCCGACCTGGTGCTGCCGGACACCACCTATCTCGAGCGCTGGGATTGCATCTCGTTGCTCGACCGGCCGATCAGCAAGGCGGACGGTCCGGCGGACGCCATCCGCCAGCCGGTGGTCGAGCCCGACCGGGACGTGCGCCCGTTCCAGGACGTGCTGATCGATCTCGGCGCGCGGCTCGGCCTTCCCGGATTTGCCGCAGCCGACGGCGCGCCGCTCTACCGCAGCTACGCCGACTATCTGGTGCGTCACGAGCGCAGGCCGGGCATCGGCTCCCTGGCCGGGTGGCGCGGCAGCGACGGGCGCAGCGACGGCCGCGGCGAGCCCAATCCGCGCCAGCTCGAGCGCTATGTCGCGAATGGTTGCTTCTGGACGCACGAGCTTCCGCCCGGGCAGCGCTACTTTAAGCATGCCAACCGGGATTATTTAGCCACCGCGCAGCGGTTCGGGTTCGTCGAGAGCACGGACCCCATCGTGCTGCAGATCTACTGCGAGCCGCTGCAGCGGTTCCGCCTCGCGGCCCGCGGTCACGGCCCGCTGCAGCCTCCGGATGCACATCGCGCGCGCATCGAGAAGTTCTTCGATCCGCTGCCGATCTGGTACGTCCCCTTCGTCGAGGCGGCGATCGACGCGGAGGAATTTCCGCTGCACGCAGTGACCCAGCGGCCGATGCCGATGTATCATGCATGGCACTCGCAGAACGCCTGGCTTCGGCAAATCCTCAGCCAGAACCGGCTCTACATCAATCGGGCGCGGGCGGCCGCGCTCGGTCTCGAGGACGACGACTGGGTGTGGGTCGCAAGCCACCACGCCAGGATAAAGTGCCAGATCCGGGTGATGGAAGGCGTGAATGCCGACACGGTGTGGACCTGGAACGCGATCGGCAAGCGCGCCGGCGCCTGGGGTCTTGATCGCGATGCCCCGGAATCGGCACGGGGATTTCTGCTGAACCATCTGATTCCGGAGCTGCTGCCGGAGAGCGGCGCGGCTCGCTGTGTGAATTCGGATCCGGTCACCGGCCAGGCCGCCTGGTACGACCTGCGCGTGCGCGTCGAGAAGGCGGCGGCGCGCGAGGCGGCGAGCCCGCGTGAGCGGGCCGAGCCGCAATTCCCGGCATTCCCGCGCCGACCGGGCACGTCCTCACCGCCGCCGATCATCCGTCATCGCCTCAGCGCAGCGGAGACTGCCGCATGACCAGCGTGCCTGCCCCGCAGCCGGGCGGCAGGAAGCTTGCCCTCGTCATCGATCTCGACACCTGTGTCGGCTGCCACGCTTGCGCGGTGAGCTGCAAGGAATGGAACGCCTCCGGCGAGAGCGGACCGCTACCCGATTTCTCGCCCTACGGTGCCGAGCCTTCGGGCGTCTGGCTCAACCGCGTGCACACCTTCGAGGTCGGCGACGGTGCCGCCGGACGCACCGTCTACTTCCCGAAGAACTGCTATCATTGCGAGAATCCCGACTGCGTCACGGTCTGCCCGACCGGAGCATCCTACAAGCGCGCCGAGGACGGGATCGTGCTGGTCGATGCGGACCTCTGCATCGGCTGCAAGCTGTGTGCGTGGGCCTGTCCCTACGGCGCGCGCGAGTTCGACGACGACGGCGGCATCATGAAGAAGTGCACGCTGTGCGTCGATCGCATCTACGACCCGAGCCTGGCCGAGGCGGAACGCATCCCGGCTTGCGTCGCCGCCTGCCCGACCTCGGCCCGCCACTTCGGCGATCTCGGCGACCCGGCCTCGGCGGTGTCGCGGCTGGTGACCGAGCGCGGCGGCTTCGGCGTCATGCCGGAGTTGGGCTATCGGCCGGTCGGCAAGTACCTGCCGCCACGGGCGCTGGGAGCGAGCAGTGGGCTCGCCGTGACACCGGCCGACAAGCAAGGGGGCCGAAGCAGGCTGCTGGGCTGGATCGACCGGCTTCTGTCCCAGTGAGCACAAGAAGCCCTCAATGCATCATCGCCGGGCCTGTCCCGCCACCCCCCATCCATCGAGGACAAATTGCATCCGGCGCTGTCGGTCATCGTCTTTACGACCCTGTCGGGCGCGGGCTACGGGCTGCTCGCGTTGCTCGGCCTCCTCGCGCCCGCGCGGATGCTTCCCCTCGACCGCTCGTTTGCCGCGACCAGTCTCGGCCTGGCCTTTCTCCTGATCACGGCGGGGCTCTCGGTTTCGGCGCTGCATCTCGGCCGCCCCGAGCGGGCATGGCGCGCGATCTCCCAGTGGCGCTCCTCGTGGCTGTCGCGGGAGGGGCTGGCGGCGCTCGCGACCTACATTCCCGCGCTGCTGTTTGCTGCGCTGTGGCTGATCGGGGAAACGGAAGGCATCTGGGCGGCCTGCGGACTGCTGGCCGCTGCAGGGTCGATCGTCACGGTGTGCTCGACCGCCATGATCTACCGCTCGCTGAAACCCATCCGGCAGTGGCACAATGCCTGGGTGATGCCCGGCTACTTGAGCCTCTCGGCGGCGACGGGTGCTACGTGGCTCGCGGGCCTCGTGATCGCGCTGGAGGGGATGCGGCCCGGCCTGGTGCTGCTCGCCGCAGCGTTCCTGGGCGCGGCGGCGGCCGTCAAGCTCGCCTATTGGCGTTCGATTGCGACCGGCCGTGCCGCCTCGACCCTTGCCTCCGCCACCGGCCTGCCGGCGGAGCGGACGGTTCGCGTGCTCGATCCGCCGCACACTGAGGAGAACTTCCTGCTGCGAGAGATGGGCTATCGGGTCGCCCGCCGGCATGCCCGCAAGCTGCGCCGCCTCGCCCTGCTTCTGGGCTTTGCCGTCCCGCTTGCGGCACTGGCGCTCGCCTGGCTCGCCTCGGGGGGTATCGCAGGCGCGGCGGCGGCGCTGGTCGCAGCGGCGTCGGCCACGGCCGGCGTCCTCGTCGAGAGGTGGTTGTTCTTTGCCGAGGCCACGCACACCGTGACGCTGTACTATCGGGGCGACGCGCGTGGTTGAGGGAGGCTGCGGCAGCCTGGATTCTTGCGTGAGACGATGACGCCCGGGATCATCAGTTCCCTGTGCCGCCCGTCATGGCTGTCGGCACTGCCGACCAGGATCACGTCTGCCGATGAGCGGTTCGCGCGCGAGGACAAACGCGGTTTCCCGGGCGCCGAAAGCGAGGTAGACCTGCCCCTCCCGAGGGTGGGCAGCAACAGCGAGATCACGAGATGCGGGCTCGATCATGCATGCTTCCGGTGATGCTGCTGACGCTTGGTGCGCTGACGTCGGCCGCCGCGGCGCAATCGCGGCCGGCGACCCAGGAATCGCAGCTCGAGGGGGCGAGCTTTGTCCTGAAGCGTGACGCTCCCAACGGCGACTGGCAGCATTTTTTCTTTCGCATTCAGGGCCGCATCGTGCGATCGATGCGGCAGAACTATATCGCCCAGAGCAAGACGCTGCAGCCGGTCCAGGCGGTTGCGTTTCCGTTGGCCGGCAACACGTTTTACATTCGTTTCGAAGCCGCGCAATGCTTCCGGCTGTTCGTGACCGACGATTGCGCGATTCGCGGAACCATCAAGGAGGACGGCATTTATTTCAATTATCTGATCAACGGGCAGGTCGCGGACGAGCGCGACCCGACCGACACCCCACGCTTCGTTCCGCGGCAAAATTAGCGCGCCCGCGACGCATGCCGGAACTTGCTTCCAAGGAGCGTCGCCTCCGACTGCACCGAAGCGGCGCGGGAAAGAGGGAAGCCGCCTGGTTGCGCGATCCTGCTCGGCAGCCATCGCGAGGCCGATTGAACCGCATCTTCACCCGACCACCCTTTGCCGACGAGCTCGGCCACAAGGGCTGGATGAAGAGGATGAGCCGCGCTCCGCGACACGTCGTTCGCAACCTTCGCCTGGAGGTCAGCGGCTGGCCGCAATGGCCGCGGCCGCTGCGCGTCGTCTTTCTTTCCGATTTCCACACCGGCTCGCATGCCGATGATGTCGCCCGCCTCGAGAGGATCGTGCACGAAGCCGCGAGCGCCGCTCCCGACCTCGTGCTGCTCGGCGGCGATTACGTGAACATGCAGCTGTTCGGCGGCGGGCGCGTGCCGCCGCGCACGACCGCAGCGATTCTCGGACGGCTCGCAGCGCCGCTCGGCCGCTTCGCCGTCCTCGGCAACCACGACTATGTCTATGGCGAGCGGGCGGTGGCGGACGCCCTGCGCGATCACGGCATCACTGTGCTCGATCACGAGCGGCGCAGCCTGTGGTTTCTCGGTCACTGGTTCGAGCTCGCCGGCGTCCCGGACGCGCATATCACCCGGGCCGAGGCCTACGCGCTCCTGGCCCGGCTCGAGCCCGAGAAGCCGACACTCGTGCTGGCGCACGATCCGGTCTGGTTCGCCCACCTTCCGGCCGGTCCGCATCTGATGCTGGCCGGACACACCCACGGCGGCCAGATCCGCCTTCCCGGCCTGGGCGTCATCCGCAACGCGAGCAAGGCGCCGCGCCGCTGGAGCCACGGGCTGGTCATGGAGCGGGGGCAGTGCCTTTACGTGACCAGCGGCATCGGCACGAGTGGAATACCGCTGCGCTGGGGTATCCCGCCGGAATTCGCCGTGCTCGACATGAGCGGTTAGCCCCTAGGCGAGAGGACCGCGAGGCCGTTATCGCCAGAGCCGGCTGCTGGCGAGCGCGGCACCTTCGCTCAGGGCGCGCAATTTCGCCCAGACGATGCTGTCGGCGACCATCGGATCGGCCCGCACCGAAGTCCCGAACCCGCAGTCGACGCCGGCGATGAGGCGCTCGCGGTCGACGAGCTCGGCGTAGCGGGCGATCTGCTGCGCCACGAGCCGGGGATGCTCGACGAAGTTCGTGGTGGAGTCGATCACTCCCGGTATCAATATCTTGTCGTCGGGGATCTCGATCTCCTTGAGGTCCTCCCATTCGTGGTCGTGGCGCGGATTGGCGGCCTCGATGCTGATTGCCTGCGGGCGCGCCCGAAACGCGATGTCGATGATGCGGTTGAGCGGCAGGTCGTGGGTATGCGGCCCCTCGTAGTTGCCCCAGCAGATGTGCAGCCGCATGCGATCGGCCGGCAGCCCTTCGGTCGCGCCGTTGAGCGCCGCGATGTTGCGCTCGGCGATCTTGCGGAACTCGTCATCGCTCAGATGGCGGTACTGGTTGTTCCGCGCCGAAGCGAGATCGGGAGCATCGATCTGCAGGACGAAGCCCGCCGCGACGATCGCCCGGTACTCGGTCGTCATCGCCTCCGCCAGCGCCTCGACGTAGGCCTCCTCGCTGGGATAATGCAGATTGATGATGAACCGGGTGAGGATGCCCGGCGAAGGCGCGGTCATGAACACGTCGAGGGGCTTCGCCCTGGCGACCGCGGCCTTGAGATTGACGAGGTCGCGCTCCAGCGCCCCGGCTTCCTTGTAGCGCAGCTCCCCGACGCAGCCGGGAAACGGCGTGTCGGCGAAGTTTCTGCGGCGATCGGCAAAATCCGGATGCGCCAGGAGGTCGCGACCGATCATGATGTCGCACCCTTTCTCGGCGGCGCGCGGGTCGGGCTCGATTCCCGCGATGCGATGGCGGACGTAGGTGGTGTACGACGGCTTGCTCATCTCGCCGTCGCTGACGACGTCGATGCCGGATGCAGTCTGCCGGGCGACGACCTCGTCGACCGCCTTTGTGGTCTCCGCAGCGAAGGCATCCTCGTCGATTGTGGCGCTCCGCTCGCGGGCGAGGATCAGGTCGACGAGCCGCTTCGGACGCGGCAGGCTGCCCGTGTGAGTGGTCAGAATGCGGTCGGTGCTGGTCTTCATGCACGGCTCCGGGCATCGGCGTGATCGAGCGCAGCCCGCTCGAGCTTCATCAGGTCTGCCTCGGCGCGCTGCCCGAGCAGGTCAAGCCCCGCCGGCGAGGAGTGAATGCCGCGAACGGTGATCGGCCGTTGCCTCGGCCCGAGCGATGAGGGTATATCGGCGAGCAAATGAGTGCCAGCGTCGCCAGCGATCTCGACGTGCCACCCCCGCGCCGCGGCGGTCGCATCGAAAAGCTCGCGTTGCTCGCGACGAAGCTGCTCGTGACCGGCGCCTGCTTCTGGTACGTGTCGCGGCAGATCGATCTGCGACAGGCCATCTCGGCGGTTCCTCGACTGGACTGGCGCTGGGTAGCAGGCGCCGTCTGCATCGCGCTCCTGCAGATCCCGATTGTGGCGCTGCGCTGGCGCAATATCCTCGACGCGCTTCCCGCCCAGCACCAGCGTCTGACCAACGGCGTCATGACCGCGATCAGCGCCATCGGCATCTTCTTCGCGCAGGTTCTGCCGATGGCCGCGGGAGAGGGGGTCCGCGCCTGGCTTCTGGTGCGGCGCGGCTGCAATTGGCGCAACGCCGTGACCAGCGTCGTGATCGACCGCGGCGTGGGGGTGGCTCTGCTGATGGGATTTGCCCTCGTCGCCCTGCTGCTGCCATCCGGGCTCACCGCGCTGGGTGGTTATCGGCGGATGGTGCTGATCACCTATGGTGCATTGCTGTTGACCGGCCTGGGTGGTCTCTTGCTGATACCGCGGCTCGTTCCGCTGTTGCACGGCTGGCGATACTCCCGCTGGATCGCGTCCCTGGCCGCCGACGTTCACGCCGTTCTTCTCGGTCCGCGCAGCTGGACGATCCTGGCGCTGGGAGCGCTCATCCATGCACTCACGATCGTCATCGTCTGCATGGTCGGATGGGCGCAGGGGCTTGATCTGCCTTTGGCCGACGCGGCGGTACTGTTCACCGTGATGATCGGTGTCGTCCTCGTCCCGATCTCGATCAGCGGCTGGGGCCTGCGCGAGGTCGCGGTGATCTCGATCCTCGGCGGCTACGGCGACGGCCCGGAGCAGGCGCTCTTGTTCTCGCTCTGCTTCGGGCTGGTGCTGGCGGTCGGCTCGTTGCCGGGCGCGCTCGCGCTGTTGTTCTATTCGGTCGGGCCGGCGCGTTCCGCCGCTCGACCCGCGAGAGGATAGGAAGGCTCGCCCGCCGATGACTTCATCCGGAGGCAAGGTCGCCTTGATCGCGGGGGTGACCGGGCAGGACGGCGCCTATCTCGCCGAGTTTCTGCTGGCGAGAGGCTACGTCGTGCACGGCATCAAGCGCCGCTCGTCCTCCTTCAATACCGAGCGCATCGATCACCTCATCCACGATCCGCACGAGACCGGCGTTTCCTTTCACCTGCACTATGGCGACGTGACCGACGCCACCAACATCATCCGCATCGTCCAGGAGACGCAGCCCGACGAGATCTACAATCTCGCGGCGCAGTCGCATGTGCAGGTCTCGTTCGAGACGCCGGAATACACGGCCAATGCCGACGGCCTGGGCACGCTGCGCTTGCTCGAGGCAATCCGCATCCTCGGCCGGGAGCGCAAGACCCGCTTCTATCAGGCATCGACGTCCGAGCTGTTCGGCAAGGCCCGGGAAATCCCGCAGCGGGAGACGACGCCCTTCTATCCGCGCTCGCCTTATGCGGCAGCCAAGCTCTATGCCCATTGGATCACGGTGAACTATCGCGAGGCGTACGCGATGCACGCCTCGTGCGGCATCCTGTTCAATCACGAGAGCCCGATCCGCGGCGAGACCTTCGTCACCCGCAAGATCACCCGTGCCGTGGCCTCGATCAAGCATGGGCTGCAGCGCAAGGTGTTTCTCGGCAACCTCGACGCTCTGCGGGATTGGGGGGATGCACGCGACTTCGTCGAGGGCATGTGGCTGATCCTGCAGCAGCAGGAGCCCGACGATTACGTGCTGGCGACCGGCGAGAGCCACTCGGTGCGCGAGTTCGTCGAGAAGGCATTTGCCCACATCGGCATCAGCATGGTCTGGCGGGGCAGCGGTGCCGAGGAGAAAGGCATCGAGAAGACGACCGGCGAGGTGCTGGTGGAGGTCGATCCGCGCTACTTCCGGCCGACCGAGGTCGACCAGTTGCTGGGCGATGCTTCCAAGGCGCGCCGCAAGCTCGGCTGGCGGCACAAGATGGGCTTCGACCAGCTCGTCAAGGACATGGTGGAGGCGGACATCGTCGCCATCCTGGAGGAGCAGCAACGCAAGAACCGCCACGCCTGAGACGCGTGGGCTGCGCGATCCCCGCCAGTGTCATCGTTTGTCGCGGACACGCCCCCGCCGCCCTGCCGAAAGCCACCGTAGGATGGGTGGAGCCCGCGTAGCGGGCGATACCCATCAGGTTCTGCACGCGAGGCGATGGGTATCGCGCGCGCCTGCGCGCGCGCTCCATCCATCCTACGCTCGACGCCCTGGCCTGCGGGAGGCGGCTTTCGCTGACGAAGCGGGCCTATCCGCGGCCGTAGACATCGTCGAGGCGCACGATGTCGTCCTCGCCGAGATAGCTGCCCACCTGCACCTCGATCAGCTCCAGCGGAATCTTGCCCG
>DASXAP010000299.1:0-1503 GCA_036406655.1 Xanthobacteraceae bacterium
GGGGGCGGCGTAGATGAGATTGATCCTGCTGGGCCCGCCCGGGGCTGGCAAAGGCACACAGGCCCAGCGTCTCGTCGCAAAACACGGACTGATCCAGCTCTCGACCGGCGATATGCTGCGCGCGGCCGTGCAGGCCGGCACGCCGGTCGGGCGCCAGGCGCAGGACATCATGGCCCGCGGCGAACTGGTGCCGGACGATATCGTGGTCGCCATTGTCGGCCAGCGCATCGAGGAGCCGGATGCGCAGAACGGCTTCATCCTCGACGGCTTCCCGCGCACCGTGCCGCAGGCCGCGGCGCTCGACCGCATGCTCGCCGAAAAAGGCCAAAAGCTCGACGCGGTGATCGAGCTGCGGGTCGACGAGGCGGCGCTGATGAAGCGCATCGAGGCGCGCATCGCGCAGATGCGGGCGCGGGGCGAGACGCTGCGGCCCGACGACAGCCCCGAAATCCTGCGCCGGCGGCTGCTGGCCTACCGCGACCAGACCTCGCCGCTGGTCATGTATTACAAGCTTCAAAGCGTGCTGCGCACGGTCGACGGCATGGCGGCCATCCCGGAGGTCGAGACTGCCATCGCCCGGCTGCTCGAGCCCGGCAAGGCCGGCAAGGCCCCGGCCCCGGTGCCGACCAAGCCGGCAAGGGCCCAGGCCAAAAAGCCGGCAAAGCCCGCCCGCAAGGCCGCTACCGGCGCCAAGAAGGTGCCCAAGGCGGTACCCATGGCGGGGGCCAAGAAGGCGCCCGCGGCCCGCGCCGGAACCGCCCGCAAGCCGGGTCTCAAGGTCAAGCGGATCAAGCCCGGCCGCAGCATCCGCGGCGCTACACGAAATCGCTAGCCGAGGTTGACGAGAGCGCTTGGAATCCCCTAATAAGCCCCAAGAATCCAGACGGAGAGCGTGGCAACGATGCCGGGCCGCCAGGCAGGGCAGGACGTTGGTTTTTTGGCGTTTGTGACCTTCTCCAGGTGACATTGGGATCGATCCACAACGGCCGGATGCCCTGACCGGCCGACACAGGAGTGACCGAGGTGGCCCGTATCGCCGGCGTCAACATCCCGACCAACAAGCGGGTCGTGATTGCATTGCAGTACATCCACGGCATCGGCCCGGCCAAGGCCAAGGAGATCGTGCACAAAGTGTCGATCCCGGACGAGCGGCGGGTGTCGCAGCTCACCGACCAGGAGGTGCTGCAGATCCGCGAAGTGATCGACCGCGACTACATCGTCGAGGGTGATCTGCGGCGCGATGTCGCCATGAACATCAAGCGGCTGATGGATCTCGGCTGCTACCGCGGTTTGCGCCATCGCCGCGGCCTGCCGGTGCGGGGCCAGCGCACCCACACCAATGCCCGGACCCGCAAGGGGCCGGCCAAACCGATCGCCGGCAAGAAGAAATAGCCGGTCGAACCGACATTGTGGCGGCCCCGGATGCGCCGGCGCCGCGCCGTGAAAGGATTATGAATGGGTAAGGAAGCTACCCGCGTCCGCCGACGCGAACGCAAGAACACC
>DASXAP010000300.1:0-3722 GCA_036406655.1 Xanthobacteraceae bacterium
CCGGCGCCGGCGGGATGAGGTCGGCGCTGGAGGGGACGAAATCGTTGGTGTAGAGCTGCGCCGCTTCCAGCGGGCTGGTCACCCCGCCGTACTGCTTGAGAACCTCGACTGTCTCCGCCCAATCCTTGTCCGACATCCAGCCGAGCGGCTTGCCGGCGGTATTGGGGGTCACCCAGGTCTGCCACGACAATTCAGCCTCGCGCCGCGCGATCGCCGGGTCGATGGCCGGGGAGAATTTCCGGATGATGGCGATCATCTCGTCGGGGTTGCTGCGTGCATACAGGAAGCCCTTGAGCGAGGCGGCGACGAAGGCGCGGATCAGCTCGGGGTCCTCCTTGATCAGGTCGTTGTGGACGATGATGCCGTTGCTGACGGCATTGACGCCGCAATCGGCGAACCAGAACACGCGGGCCGGGCGGTGGCCGCGTATCTCCACGCTCGGCACCAGGCCCTGGGCGAAGCCGGCAATGGCCGGGACCTGCCCGGTGATCAGCGCGGGCGGGGTCCCGGCGGGATCGAGATTGACCACGCGGATCTTGCTGCCGTCGAGACCGCAGCCCTTGACGAACGCCGGCCACTGCAGGAACTGGGCCGATCCAGCGGTGATGGCGATGGATTTGCCCTCGAGCTCCTTCGGCGTCTTGATATCGGAATCGGCGAGCACGATCACCGCGGTCGGATTGCGGCGATAGATTCCGGCCACGGTGCGGATATTCATGCCTTTGGCCACCCCGCTGCCGAGGACGAAGCCGTCGGCAAAGCCGATCTGGGCTGCCTTGCTCGCGACCAGCTGGGCGGTGCTGCCCGAACCCTTGCCCGGCCCGATCTCCACATTGAGCCCGGCCTGGGCGAAGAAGCCCTTGTCCTGTGCCACCATGAAGCCGGCGTTCGGGCCTTGATAAAGCCAGTCGAGTCGAAAGCTGACCTCGCGCAGCTTGGGCTGGGCCAGGCTCGGAGCGGGGAAAGGCATTCCGAGCAAGCCGGCTACGGCGCCGGCCCGGCGGAGAAACCGGCGTCGGGAGGAGAATTTTCCGGGTCTGGGGGCGCTGGGCATGGGGCAACCTCACGGTGAGCAGAGAGACAGGCAAGGGCAATGTGGCGCGCGCGGCAGTTGCGACAGCACACCGCCAACGTCCCTCGCGGCGGAGCTTTAATACCACAACATCGGGGGTCGACCGAAACAGATCGGCCCCGGCCTCAATGATTGAGGTTCTCACGCAGCGTCGGCCCGGCATATTTCCGCTTGCTGAGCCCGCGCCGCTGCAGCTCCGGGACCACCTGCTCGACGAACTCGCGCATGTTGTCCATTGCGGTGTAGCCGCGGCCGAGGATGAAGCCGCCGTTAGCGCCGGTGGCGAAATGCATCTCCTCGAGCTTGTCGGCGATCATCTTCGGCGTGCCGGCTGCGACCAGGATTCGATCGACCAGAAAGCGCCGGGCAAACTCCTGCAGCGACTGCTGGGGATCGACGGTCTTGAGCAGCTCCTCGAAGCTGCCGAGATTGCCCTTCTCGGCGCGCACCTTGTCGGCGAAATCGGCGAGCCGCATGCCCGCCGTCGCGGTGGAGAAATCGACCCCGTACTGCGCCGACATCTCGACCAGGCCGGCTTCCGGCGGAATTGCCTCGAGGTAGCGGCGCTCCTTCTCCACGGCGTCGGCCGCGGAATCCGCCACCTGGATGCGAATCGACCAGAGGATGCCGACGTCGCGGGGCTGGCGACCGACCGCCGCCAGCTTGGCGTCGAGCTCCTTTCGGTGCTGCTGCATGCTGGCAAGCGTGCGGCGGGTGCTGAACTGCAGCTCGGCATAGGTCGCGGCCAGCGTCATCCCCGGGCCGGAAAGGCCGGCCTGGATGATGACCGGGCGCCGCTGCGGCGACGGCAGCGCCGGCAGCGGCCCGCGCACGCTGAAATAGCGTCCGCGGAAATCCAGGCGACGCACCTTGGCGGGATCGGCGAAAATCCCCTTCTCGCGGTCGAAGATGAAAGCGTCGGGCTCGATGCTGTCCCACAGCGCGCAAGCGACTTTCAGAAACTCCTGCGCCCGCTCGTAGCGCTCGTCATGCTCCATCATCACGTCGAAGCCGTAGTTCGCAGCCTCGTTCTTGTAGGCGGAGGTGACCGCGTTCCAGGCGATCCGCCCGCGGGTGACGTGATCGAGGGCGTTGAACAGGCGCGCGCAATGGAACGGGTGGTGGTAGGTGGTCGAGAGCGTCAGTGCGAAGCCCACCCCCTGCGCCGCCCTGGCCATCAGCGGGATGATCGGGCTCATGTCGTGGCGCGGCCACTTGGCGCCGTAGCGGACGACCGCGTGGTGATTGCCGCCGTAGTCCTCCGAGGTGCCGCCGGTGTCGCCGAAGAACAGCATGTCCATCACGCCGCGCTCGGCGATGCGCGCCATGTCCTCGTAGAATTCCGGCCCGTAGTAGGGATAGCCGATCCAGGAGCCCGGCATCCGCCAGAGATAATCGGTGTGAAGAAACGACAGGTCGGCCGCCAGGTGAATGGTTTCAGACTGCGACAAGGTCGTCGGCTCTCTTGCTCTGATCTCCTCGTCTATCAGATTGGCTTCGTTCTGCCGATTGGCTTCGTTCAGCCGATCGGGTCTGCTCCGCCGGATTTCTCCTGGCATGCAGGAGGCGACCCGCGGGAACCCGCGCCGCACCCCCGCGCAATCCGCTGTTGGGCGTATCCCGCGGACTGCGCTAACTTTCTTGGGCCATGCCGCCGCCTCTCGCCGACCGTATCGCGCTCGTGACCGGCGCCTCGCGCGGGATCGGCCATGCCGCCGCGCAGGCGCTGGGGAGGGCCGGCGCACACATCATCGCGGTAGCGCGCACCGTCGGCGGTCTCGAGGAGCTCGACGACAGCATCAAGGCCGTCGGCGGCTCCGCCACGCTGGTGCCGCTCGACCTCAAGGATCATGCGGGCATCGACCGGCTTGCGCTGGTCCTGCGCGAGCGGTTCGGCCGGCTCGACGCGCTGGTGGGCAATGCGGGCGTGCTCGGCCCCCTCTCGCCGCTCGGCCATGTCCAGCCCAAGGCCTGGGAGGAGGTGATAGCGGTCAACGTCACCGCCAACTGGCGGTTGATCTGCGCCATGGACCCGTTGCTGAGACTGTCCGAGGCCGGCCGGGTGGTATTCATTACATCGGGGGTGGCGGCGATGGCGCTCGCCTACTGGGGCCCCTACACGGTCTCCAAGGCAGCCCTGGAAGCGCTCGCCCGCACCTATGCGGCGGAGACGGCAACCACGAATGTACGAGTCAACCTGCTCAACCCCGGTCCCATCCGCACCCGCATGCGCGCGCAGGCGATGCCGGGCGAGGATCCGGTGTCGCTCGAACCCCCCGCGGGGGTCGCAGAAAAGATCGTCGAGCTGTGCCTTCCGAGCATGCGGGAGAGCGGCAAGCTCTACGCCTACCGCCAGCGCCGCTTCCTCGAGTTTCATCCGCCGTCTTGATCACGCCCGTGGCGATCTGCAGCGAGCAGGCGCCGCAAACCAGTCGCATATCGCTGCAGGATGACCCGATCTTCGTCTGCATCCGGCATCAAGCCAATCCCGATCACCAAGGAACCAAGTGATGCGATCATCGCGACGTAAAAGGTGGTCCACATGCTTGCCCCCCGTGCAGCTTCGCGAATCAACTGTCCGGCGGGAACCGGGTGCAATTGAGGCTGCAGCAGGTAACCAGCTGGCGCATTCGCGCAACTCCGGTTCGCC
>DASXAP010000301.1:0-4915 GCA_036406655.1 Xanthobacteraceae bacterium
TGAACCGGGCTCGTCGGCGCGCGCCGCGCTGGCGAGCGAAGCGAGCGGCCAGCGCGGCGACCCAATAGTGCGCGCGGCGACGGTGCCGCCGTAGCGCACATTGGCATAGGCGAGCGCGAACCCCGACTTCCTGTAGTTGTCCTGCTGCGCCACCACCCCGTCGAGCCCGATCACGCGGGCGCCGGCATGCGCAACGGCCGCGTTCCACATGCGCAGGCCATAGCCGCGGCCGCGCAGATCCGGCCGCACGATGTAGAAGCCGAGAAAGGCGAAGCGCGCGTCGTAGTTGACGCAGGAGACGGTCGCCGCCGGCTCGCCGTCGCGCTCGCCGATGAAGAAGCCCTCGGGGTCGACCGTGGCGAAGCAGGGCGCGTCGGCGAGGCCCGGGTTCCAGCCCTCCGCCGCCGCCCAGTCGGCGGCGATGGCGATCTCCTCCGGCCGCATCACCCGGATGCGCAGGTCGTTCACGCTCCGACGCCCTTGCCCTTCAGCGCGCCGCCGATCTCGTCGAGGATGGCGGGATCGTCGATCGTCGCCGGCATGGTCCAGGGCTCGCCGTCGGCGATCTTCTTCATGGTGCCGCGCAGGATCTTGCCCGAGCGCGTCTTCGGCAGCCGCCCGACCGTGATCGCCAGCTTGAAGGCCGCGACCGGCCCGATCTTTTCGCGCACGAGCCCGATGCATTCCTGCTCGATCTCCGTCGGCAGCCGGTTGACGCCGGCCTTGAGCACGATGAAGCCGCAGGGGACCTCGCCCTTGAGGCTGTCCTTGATGCCGATCACCGCGCATTCGGCCACGTCCTTGTGGCCGCTGAGCACCTCCTCCATGCCGCCGGTCGAGAGCCGGTGGCCCGCGACGTTGATGATGTCGTCGGTACGGCTCATCACGTAGATGTAGCCGTCCTCGTCCTTGAAGCCGGCGTCCGCGGTCTTGTAGTAGCCGGGGAACTCGGCGAGGTAGCTCTGCTTGAACCACTCGTCCTGCTGCCACAGCGTCGGCAGGCACGCCGGCGGCAGCGGCAATTTGACCACGAGCGAGCCCATGGTGTTCGCCGGCACCTCCTTGCAGGTGTCGTCCACCACGCGCAGGTCGTAGCCGGGCATCGCCACCGTCGGCGAGCCGTGCTTCACCGGCAATTGCCCGAGCCCGACCGGATTGCCGGCGATCGCCCAGCCGGTCTCGGTCTGCCACCAATGGTCGATCACCGGCTTTTTCAGCAGGTTCTCCGCCCAAGCGAGCGTATCCGGATCGGCGCGCTCGCCGGCGAGAAAGAGCGTGCGGAATTTTGCGAGGTCGTAATGCGCGAAGAATTTCCCCTGCGGGTCCTCCTTCTTGATCGCGCGAAACGCGGTCGGCGCGGTGAACATGGCGACGCAGCCGTGCTCGGCGATCACGCGCCAGAACGCGCCGGCGTCGGGCGTGCCCACGGGCTTGCCCTCGTACAGGATCGAGGTGCAGCCGTGGAACAGCGGCGCGTAGACGATGTAGCTGTGGCCGACCACCCAGCCGACATCGGACGCCGCCCAGTACACCTCGCCCGGCTCGACGTCGTAGAGGTTCTTCATCGACCATTTGAGCGCGACCATGTGGCCGCCGTTGTCGCGCACCACGCCCTTGGGCCGTCCGGTGGTACCCGAGGTGTAGAGGATGTAGAGCGGATCGGTGGCGGCGACCGGCACGCAGTCGTAGACCGAGCGCGCGAACACGATCGCCTCGTCGCGCGCCTTGGCCCAGTCGTGGTCGCGGCCGGCAACGAGCGCCGCCTCCTCCTGCGGGCGCTGCAGGACGAGGCAGGCGTCGGGCTTGTGCGTCGAGAGCCGGATCGCCTCGTCGAGCAGCGGCTTGTACTTGACCACGCGGCCCACCTCGAGCCCGCAGCTCGCCGACAGGATCACCTTCGGCTTGGCGTCGTCGATGCGGGTGGCGAGCTCGTTGGCCGCGAAGCCGCCGAACACCACCGAGTGCACGGCGCCGATGCGCGCGCAGGCCAGCATGCCGATCGCCGCCTCCGGCACCATCGGCATGTAGAGCACGACGCGGTCGCCCTTCTCCACGCCGAAATTGCGCAGGATCGCGGCCAGCACCTGGGTCTCGACCTGCAGGGCGTGATAGGTGATCGTGCGCTTCGTCCCGGCGAGCGGGGAATCGTAGATGATCGCCGCCTGCTCGCCGCGGCCCTGCATCACGTGGCGGTCGACCGCGTTCCAGCAGGTGTTGCAGACCCCGCCGACGAACCAGCGCCCGTAGACGCCGGCATTCGGATCGAATACCCGCTTCGCCGGCTCGACCCAGTCGATCTCCTGCGCGGCCTCGCCCCAAAAACCCTCCGGGTCGCGCCGCCAGCGGGCATAGACCTGGTGATAGCGGCTCCCTCGGGCATCCATGCGATCCTCCCTTAGTGCCGGCGCTGGTCTGCGTCGCGCCGGTGCAGGCGCCATTTTGAGGCCGCGCGTCGGGTTTGCAAGCCGCGCGGGCGCGGCAACGCGGCCATGCGGCGAAATGCTGGCGCGCGGCATGCGCCTGCGCTTTGATCGCGCGCCGCGGGCGCTCCCTCCCGCATCCTGCCCTCGCGCAACATCGCCGCCGGTGATCGCCGATCCGCTGTTTTATCTGCTCGCCGCCGTCGCGGTGATCCTGCTCGGCCTATCCAAGGGCGGGTTCATCGGGCTGGGCGTGATGGCGCTGCCGCTGATGTCGCTCGAGGTGCCGCCGCTGCAGGCCGCCGCCATCCTTCTGCCCACGGTGCTCGCTCAGGACGCGCTCACGGTGTGGACCTATCGCCGCGACTGGAGCGCGTGGAACCTGCGGATCATGATCCCGAGCATGGCCGCGGGGATCGCCGTCGCGGGACTGTTCGCGGCCTCGCTCACCGCCGCCCATGTCCGGCTGGCGATCGGGCTCATCGCCGGCACCTTCGTGCTGCGGCACTGGCTCGGCGCGCGCTTCGAGCGCTTGTCGGCGCCGCCCGGCGTGCTGACCGGCATCGTCTGCGGCACGGTCGGCGGCTTCACCACCATGCTGGCCAATGCCGGCGGGCCGGCCTGGCAGATGCATCTCTTGCCGCAGCGGCTCGACAAGCTCACCTATGTCGGCACCTTCACGATGCTGTTCGCGGCGAGCAACCTGATGAAAATCCCGGCCTACGGCGCGCTCGGCCAGCTGACCGGCGAAAATCTCGCGATCGGCGCGCTGCTCCTCCCACTCGCGGTGCTCGCCAACTATGCCGGCATCTGGCTGGTGCGGCGGACGCCGACCGGGCTGTTCTTCCGCATCGCCTACGTGCTGATGTTCCTGATCTCGCTCGAGCTGATCCGCGGCGCGCTCGCCGAGATGCTGCGCGCGTGAGCCCCGAGATGCCGCCATGCAAGAAGGTGGCTGGCGCTACCGGCGCTTCTCGGCTTTAACGCCGCGGATGCTGCCCGCCCCCCCTCCATGACCATCATCGCCGATCCGCTGTTCTACCTGCTCGCCTTTCCCGCCATCCTCCTGCTCGGGCTCGGCAAGGGCGGCTTCGCCGGCGTGGGCATGATCTCGACCCCGCTGCTCGCGCTCACCATGCCGCCGCTGCAGGCGGCGGCGATCCTGCTGCCGATCCTGTTGTGCCAGGACGTGATCTCGGTGTGGGTCTACCGGCGGGAATGGAGCGCGTGGAATCTCAAGGTGCTGCTGCCGGGCTCGGCCGTCGGCGTCGCCGCCGCCTGGCTGTTCGCGGCCTATGTGCCGAACGCCTACGTGGAGATCGCGGTCGGCGCGACCGGCGTCTGCTTCGCGCTCTACATGTTCCTCGCCCACGTGCCGAAAGAGCCGAGCCGGCCGAGCGCGCTCGCCGGCATGTTCTGGGGCTCGCTCGCCGGCTTCACCTCGACCATCATCCAGGTCGGCGCCCCGCCCTACCAGGTGCACATCCTGCCGCAGCGGCTCGACAAGCTCACGCTGATCGGCACCACCATCATTTTCTTCGCGCTCGTCAACGTGATGAAGCTCGTGCCCTATTTCGCGCTCGGCCAGTTCTCGGCGGAGACGCTGGCGACCTCGGCGGTGCTCTTGCCGTTCGCGATCGCCGCCAACTTCCTCGGCCTGTGGCTCGCGCGCCGCACGCCCACCGAGCTGTTCTACCAGATCACCTATGTCCTGATGCTGGTCATCTCGCTCGCGCTGATCTGGCAGGGTGCTGATGCCGTTCTCGCCGGCTGATGGCGCATTCTAGCGACGGGTAGGGTGGGCAAGATCGCCTGCCGAGCAGCGGCGATTCGCACCCTGCTGGTCGCGATTTTGCCCACGCGGACGGGACGCGTGGGCATTGCGCCCGCGCCGAAGGTGGGGATGCAAGAACCGAGAATGCGCAATGCCCACCCTACGGACCGCGCCCCTCTCGCGCATTGATTGCACGGCCTGCCGTCCGTAAGCTTCGCCCCGGCAGGCCCGGCATGACCACGCGCTACGACATCGACCTCGACCGCAACCCGGCGAACTTCCAGCCGCTCACGCCGCTGTCGTTCCTGGCACGGGCGGCGCAGGTGTTTCCCGAGCATACCGCGATCATCCACGGGCCGCTGCGGCGCAGCTACGCCGAGTTCTACACGCGCGCGCGCCGGCTCGCCTGCGCGCTCGCTCGGCGCGGAATTGCGCGCGGCGATACCGTGTCGGTCATCCTCGCCAACACGCCGGCCATGCTCGAATGCCACTACGGCGTACCGATGAGCGGCGCGGTGCTCAACACCATCAACACGCGGCTCGACGCCGCGCTCATCGCCTTCCAGCTCGACCATGCCGACGCCAAGGTGCTGATCGCCGACCGCGAGTTCTCCAAGCTCGCGAAGGAGGCCCTCGCGCTCGCCAAGGTCAAGCCGGTGGTCATCGACTACGACGACCCCGAATACAGCGGCGCCGGCGAGCGGCTCTCCGCCATCGACTA
>DASXAP010000302.1:0-2095 GCA_036406655.1 Xanthobacteraceae bacterium
CTGTTCGGCCTGCCGCAGCCTTCCATCCGAGCGGCTGTGCGGTTTGAGCAGCAGCTTGCCGCTTGAAGGTCTTCTTCGACAACAATCTGTCGCCGCATCTTGCCCACGCGCTCGATGTCCTGCTCGGCCCGGAGGGCGACCGGGTTGTCCACCTGACCGACCGCTTTCGGCGCGACACGGAAGATCGCGAGTGGCTCGGCGCGCTCGGCAGTGAAGGTGGCTGGGTGGTCATCTCCGCCGATCGCCGCATCCATCGCAGCCGGATCGAGGGCCACCCCGATCCGGTCGGGCGTCACCTGCTTCACGCGATGGCCGACGGCTACGCCGAGGGGGCGATAGCGGCAGGGCACGAGGTGCGGCGCATCGAGGTGGCGAGCCTCGACTTTCCGCTGCTGCGCACGCAGGAGGAATTCGAGCAAGGCGCGATCCCGCCCGCTCTGGCAGGCCCGCAGAACGACATACGGTGGGCCGAGCATTGGGTTTTTCTGTTTCCGCTCTGGCACGGAACCATGCCGGCGCTCCTGAAGGGGTTTCTCGAGCATATTTTCCGCCCCGGCTTTGCGCTTGGATACGCGAAGGACGCTGCCGGGGGACGAGAGGCCTCCCATTTTCCCAAACGACTGCTGGTTGGCCGCTCGGCGCGGATTGTCGTCACGATGGGCATGCCGGTCCTGCTCTATCGCTGGTATTTCGGGGCATACGGGGTTCGCGGCTTCGAGCGCAGCATGCTGCGCTTCGCCGGGATGAAGCCGATCCGCGAGAGCTTTTACGGCCTCGCCTTTGCCGACGAGAAGAAGCGTCGGCGGTGGCTCGATGAGATGCGCCTGCATGGCCGGCGCGGCGCTTGACCTGGGGCGATCTTGACCGGGCGCGTGCGCCATCGCAATTTTGCGTTGTGACGGAAAGCGCGACAATCGATGCGGCAGCACTACCCGGCGGTGCAACGGGGATATCCGCGTTCATCGCCCGCTGGCAGGGCTCGTCGGCGTCGGAGCGGTCGAACTACCAGCTGTTCCTGATCGAGCTGTGCGAGGCCCTGCATCTGCCGCGCCCGGAGCCGGCCACCGGCGAGGGCGAGCGCGACCTCTACGTCTTCGAGCGGCCGGTCCAGTTCCGCAATCCCGACGGCTCCGCCACCCCGGGCTTTATCGATCTCTACCGGCACGGCTCTTTCGTCCTCGAAACCAAGCAGGGCAGCGAGGCGAAGCGGGAACGGGCGCTGCTCGAAGAAGCCGGGCTGCGCTCGTCGCGGCGCCGGCGCGGCCACGGTGTCCGCGGCACCGACAGCTGGGACGCGGCGATGCTGCGCGCCCGCGGCCAGGCCGAGCAATACGCCAAGGCGCTGCCCGAATGGCCGCCTTTCCTGGTCGTGATCGATGTCGGCCACAGCATTGAGACCTGGGCCGATTTCACCGGCGCCGGCAAGTATTACGCGCAATTCCCCGACGCCGCCGGCTTCCGCATGCTGCTCCCCGAATTGGCGAACGAGGCGGCTCGCGAGCGGCTGCGCGGGATCTGGCTCGACCCGCTGTCGCTCGACCCGAGCCGGCATGCCGCACGGGTCACCCGCGAGATCGCCCGCCGCCTCGCCCTGCTCGGGCGCAGCCTCGAAGCCGCGGGCCATAACCCTGAGCGGGTGGCGCTGTTCCTGATGCGCAGCCTCTTCACGATGTTCGCCGAGGATGTCGGGCTGTTGCGCAAGGATGGCTACCGCGAATTGCTGCGCGGTCTGCGCGGCCGGCCGCAGAGCTTCGCGCCGATGATGCGCAGCCTTTGGTCCAGCATGGATCGCGGCGGCTTCTCGCCCGAGCTCGGCGAGGACATCCTGCGCTTCAACGGCGGCCTCTTCGAGGATACGGACGCGATCGCGCTCGACGCCGGTCAGCTCGACCTGTTGATCGACGCCGCCGAGGCCGATTGGTCGGCGGTCGAGCCGGCGATCTTCGGCACCTTGCTCGAGCAGGCGCTGACCAAGCGCGAGCGCGAGCAGCTCGGCGCCCATTACACGCCGCGCCTCTATGTCGAGCGGCTGGTGTTGCCGACCGTCATCGAGCCGCTGCGCAGTGACTGGGAGGCGGTCAAAGCCGCCGCCGTC
>DASXAP010000303.1:0-5214 GCA_036406655.1 Xanthobacteraceae bacterium
CACCTGCTCGCGGATCGTCGCATCGCTGCTGGCGCCGGCCGCGGTCTCGGGAGCGAGGCTCGCAAGCGCCTGCAGCAGGTTGGCACGGCTGATGATGCCGACAAGCCTGTGCTCGCGCACGACGGGAATGCGCTTGATCCGGTGCCGCTCCATCAGCTGCACGACCTCTTCGAGCGGCGTCGATTCGGCGATGGTGCAGGGCTCGTCCGTCATGATCTCGCCGACCCTGCGCCCGCAGGCGTGCACGTATTCGCTCGCCAGCCGGCCCGGGCCGATCAGGAATTCCAGCCAGCGCGGCCGCTGCCGCTCCGTTCCGAGCTCCGACCTGCGCAGGAAATCGCCTTCGGTGACGATGCCGACCACCTTGCCGGCTGCATCCACCACCGGAAGCCCGCTGATCCGGTGCTCAAGCATCAGCCGGACTGCATCGATGGCCGGCGTCTCGGCTCCGACGCTGATCACGTCCCGCGTCATCACCTCGCCCGCGCGCATCACGGCTCTCCGTCAGGCCGGCGGGGCAGTCACGCGTTCAGCCGGTTGAGGACAGAGCGATTGCGCAACAGGATCCGCCGCGACGTCGCCACCTCGATTGCGGCATTCTTCTCCAATTGGGTGAGCGTGCGCGACACGGTCTCGATGGTGAGGCCGAGGTAATCGGCGATGTCCTGGCGCGACATCGGAAGCTCCACCGAGCCGCCGGCGGCGAACCGTTCCGCCATCTCGAGCAGGAAGCCGACGACCCGCTCCTGCGCGCTCTTGATCAGCAGCAGGCTGTGCTCCTGCACCCGCTCGAGCTCGCGCGCGGTGAGCGCCCACATCTGCCGCGCCACCTCGTTGTCCCTGGCGGCGAGCGCCAGCACGGCGCTGCGCTTGATCACGACGACCCGGCAATCGGTGATCGCCTCGGCGGAGAACGTGTGCTCGTCGCCGCTCTCGAGGCCGAACATGTCGCCCGGCAGGTGGAAGGCGCCGATCTGGCGGCGGCCGTCGACCAGGACCTTGTAGGTCCGCACCGTGCCGCTCACCACCTTGTAGAGGTACTCGGCCGGCTCGTTCTCCCCATATATCTCGCTGTTGCGCGTAAACTGCATCACCGCGCCCATGAGCTCGATGGCGCCGCAGCGGCCGCCCAAGGCTTGGGGTGGACGGCTGCGTGCTTCCGCCGTGCGCTGCTTGAGGCCGGTCCGGATTGCGGTCTGCGTCATCATGGCTCTGGAACCTCCGTTGTTCGTGGGCAGGTTCGTAGCCGCTGCGACAGAGAGCGAAAATTCAGATAATTTCCCTAAGGGCTTCCCCGTAGGACGAACCGGCAACGAGACGGCAACCGCATGGCCGATCTGGCCGCCAAATCAGCGAAGGTGCACGCATTCGGGCGTTCCGGCCGGATGCTGCCGCCGAAATGGAGCCTCGTGAGCTACGGGGTGGCGCTGCTGCTGGTGTTGGTCGCCTTCGCGCTGCGCGCCTTCCTCATGCCGCTGATGCAGTACGAAAGCCCGTATCTGTTCTTCGTGCCGCCGGTCCTGATCGCCGCCGGGATCGGCGGTCTGGGACCCGGGCTCGTGGCAACCGCGGCGAGCGTGCTGCTCGGCTTCTTCAACTTCACCGCCGGTTACGACCCGCAGGCGCACGACATCGTCGCCGTGGTCGCGTTCTCCCTCATCGGTGCGGGGATCGCCTGGGGCGGGGATCAGCTGCAGCGCCTGCGCGCGCGGGCAGCAGCGAGCACGCGCGACGCATTGGCGCGCGAGGCGCATCTCAAGTCGATTCTCGATACCGTTCCCGAGGCGATGATCGTCATCGACGAGCGCGGGATCGTGCAGTCCTTCAGCACCGCGGCCGAGCGGCTGTTTGGCTACACCGCGGCGGAGGCGCTGGGGAAGAACGTCAAGCTCCTGATGCCCTCGCCTTATCGGGAGAGCCACGACAGCTATCTCGAGCGCTACCTGCGGACCGGGGAAAGGCGCATCATCGGCATCGGCCGGGTGGTCGTCGGCGAGCGCAAGGACGGCTCGACCTTTCCCATGGAGCTGGCGGTGGGAGAGATGCGGTCCAGCAACCAGCGTTTCTTCACCGGGTTCGTTCGCGATCTCACCGAGCGGCAGAAGACCGAAGCGCGGCTTCAGGAGCTGCAGTCGGAGCTCGTCCACATCTCCCGCCTCACCGCCATGGGGGAGATGGCATCGGCGCTGGCGCACGAGCTCAACCAGCCGCTTTCGGCCATCGCCAACTACATGAAGGGCTCGCGACGCCTGCTGGAGAACCGCGCCGATGACCAGTCCGCGCTGCTCCGCGATGCGATGGACAAGGCCGCCGAGCAGGCTCTGCGCGCCGGGCAGGTCATCCGCCGGCTGCGCGACTTCGTCGCCCGCGGGGAGAGCGAGCGCCGGGTCGAGAACGTCAAGAAGATGGTCGAGGAAGCGAGCGCGCTCGCGCTGGTCGGGGCCAAGGACCACGGGGTTCGCGTCCGGTTCGAATTCCATCCGGCGGTCAACCTGGTGCTGGCCGACAAGGTGCAGATTCAGCAGGTGCTGCTCAACCTCATCCGCAACGCGATCGAGGCGATGGAGGAATCGCCGCGCCGCGGGCTCGTGGTTTCCACCCAGCCGGCCGCCGATGACATGGTCGAGATCATCGTCGCCGATACCGGATCCGGAATTTCGTCGGAAATGAGCGCACAGCTGTTCCAGCCCTTCGTCACCACCAAGCGGCATGGCCTGGGAGTCGGGCTGTCGATCTCGCGCACCATCGTGGAGGGGCACGGCGGCAGGATCGTCGTCGAGCCCAACCCCGGCGGCGGAACGGTTTTCCGTTTCACCCTGCGCGCGGTAACCGAAGAGGATTTCAGCGATGCCCGCTGATGAAGCCGTTGTGCACGTTATCGACGACGACGAGGCGGTGCGCCAGTCGCTGGCCTTCATGCTGGCAACGGCCGGCATCGCCGCGCAGACCTACGAATCGGCCAACGCCTTCCTGGAGGCGGCGCCGCGCGTGAAGGCGGGCTGCGTCATCACCGACGTGCGAATGCCCGGGATCAGCGGCATCGAGCTGCTGCAGCGATTGCAGGAGCGCAGGCTGGGGATACCGGTGATCGTGATCACCGGTCACGGCGATGTCCCCCTGGCGGTCGAGGCGATGAAGAGCGGCGCCATGGATTTTCTGGAGAAGCCCTTCGACGACGAGGTCCTGCTGGCCTCGGTCAGGGCCGCGCTCCACCGCCACGATCGGGACAGCGCCCGCCAGGCCGAGCGCGCGGAGATCGAGGCCCGGCTGGCGACATTGTCCAACCGCGAGCGCGAGGTGCTCGACGGGCTGGTGGCCGGGCTCGCCAACAAGCAGATCGCCTACGACCATGGAATAAGCCCGCGCACGGTCGAGATCTACCGGGCCAACCTGATGACCAAGATGCACGCAAGCGGCCTCTCCGACCTCGTGCGCATGGCGTTGGTCGCCGGCATTCTGAGCTCGAGCACCGGCGCGGACTGACGCCGGCCCGGGAGCGATGGACTGGGGCTCGCCGGCTTCCCCTCATGCTCCTGCTTTTCCAAGCACCCCGCCCTGCGCAGCCGTCGCCGCAGCGGACGAGCGAGAGGACGTCGATGCAGGCAGGAATTGAGCCAGATCAAGGCCGCGATGCGCAGCTCGTAGTTTCCTGCACCAGCTCAGTCGACGTACCGGTCGCCGCCGAGGCCAAGTGCATGACACCACGCGCCGAACTGTCGGTCCCTCCCGACACCGTCATCATCGTGGACGATGACCCGGCGGTCCGCAACTCGCTCAAGTTCTCGCTCGAGATCGAAGGCTTCAAGGCCCGCGTCTACGCCAGCGCCGAGGAGCTGCTGAGCACGGAGGAGCTTGCGCAGTGCAGCTGCCTGGTGATCGACCAAAGGCTGTCCGGAATGAGCGGTCTCGACCTGGTCGCCGCCTTGCGCGGCCGGCACGTCGCCGCGCCGGCGATCCTGATCACCAGCCACCCGAGCATGGCCCTGCGGCAGTGGGCGGCGAAAAGCGAGGTCCAGATCGTCGAGAAGCCGTTGCTGGGCAACACCCTGATCGACAAGATCCACGAGGTCATCGGCAACTGCCGCAAGCACACCTAGGGGCAGGGTGCCAACCGGATGATCAGAGCATCGACACGGCCGGGCGCGTCGTGGGTCGTCCCGCCCGTGCAGGTGCGTCTGCGCGCTAACTAACGCAGCAGGGACATGAGCAGCAGGGACATGAGCAGCAGGGACATGAGCAGCAGGGACATGCAATATGCGGGACGCGCCCGCGCAGGAACAGGACGAGGATGAGCGGAATGAACCCTAGCTATCGCCGGATGCCGATGCGGCGCACGGGCTGGCTTCTGCTCGCTGCTGTCGCCGTCGCCGCATTGCCCCGGCCGCGCGCTTGTGCCGAGGAGGATGCTGCGGCCGCTCGGGCGCGCGGAGAGGCGCTGCTGGCGAAGAACTGCTCGCGCTGCCATGCGATCGGTCGCACCGGGGTCAGCCCGCATCCGGACGCGCCCTTGTTCCGCGCCCTGTCGCGCAGGTACCCGATCGAGGGGCTGGCCGAGGCCCTGGCCGAGGGGCTCTCCGTGGGTCACCCCGACATGCCCGAGTTCGTCTTCGACCCCGACGAGATCGGCGCGATACTGGCCTACCTCGCCTCGATCCAGGAGCCCCGGTGAGGGCGGGATCAGTGCAGCTCGCCGAGACCGGTCGAGGCAAGGAGCGTCTCGATCCGCTTGCGGGCATAGAACATCCGCGTCTTCACCGTGCTCGGCGGCACGCCGACGATCCGGGCGACCTCCTCGACCGATTTCTCGTGATAGTAGACGAGGTCGATCACTTCCCGGTGCGCCGGCGAAAGCTCGGCCAGGCACCTCTCGAGGGCCGCACGCCGCTGGCCGTTGTGAAGGAGGGTCTCCGGATCTTCCGCCGGATCCTCGATCGTGGCCGCCGCTGATTCGTCAAGCTGCTCGTCGTGCCGGCGCCGCAGCGCGGAAAGCGCCTTGTAGCGGGCGATGCCGAGGAGCCAGGTGGACGCCTGCGATTCCCCTCTGAACGTCTCGGCCCGGCGCCAGACATCGAGAAAGACTTCGTTGACCAGATCCTCGGCCAGGGATGCATCATGGGTGAGACGCAGGATGAAGCGATAGATGCGCACGCTGTGCCGGGTGTAGAGGATCTGCATGGCGCGGCGGTCGCCGTCGGCAATTCCCCTGATCAGCGC
>DASXAP010000304.1:0-12420 GCA_036406655.1 Xanthobacteraceae bacterium
GCATCATCTGCTGAGGCGGGGAGCAAGAGTCGTCGATCTTGGTGCCGCGCCGGGGGGCTGGAGCGAGGTCGCAGCCGGGCGCGTGGGCGCGCCCGAGGGGAGGGGACGCGTGGTTGCAATCGACCTTCTGCCGATGGCCCCGGTTGCGGGCGTCGAATTCCTCGAGCTCGATTTTCTCGATCCGCGCGCGCCCGATCGGCTCAGGACCATGCTCGAGGGCCCCGCCGATGTCGTGCTCTCCGACATGGCGGCCAACGCGACCGGCCATCGCCGGACCGATCACCTGCGCATCATGGCGCTCGCCGAGGCGGCGGCGGAGTTCGCCCGCGCGGTGCTGGCGCCGGGCGGGGTCTTTCTGTGCAAGGTGCTGCAGGGCGGCACCGAGGCGCATCTGCTCGCCTCGCTCAAGCACGATTTCGCCCGCGTGCGGCACGTCAAGCCGGCCGCCAGCCGGCCGGATTCGGCGGAGCTTTACCTGCTGGCCACGGGGTTTCGCGGGACGGTCGCGGTAAACGGCCGCTAGCCCAGCCTCTGGTCGGCGGCCTCGGTCGGCCCTGCAGAGGGGGCGCTGCTGCGCCGGGCGAGCTCGGCCCCGGCCTCGGCCGGCATCTGCGCGAAGGCGAAAGACGCGCAGGCGGAGATCACGGCGATCACGAGATAGGCGGGCTGGAAATCGGCGGCGGTGATGACCTCGCGTCCGCGCATCCACAAGGTCAGATCGACCGCCAGCGCGCCGATGGCGACCCCGACCGAGATCGATACCTGCTGGCCCACGGCAACCAGCGAGGTGGCGCGGCTCATCCGCCGCTGGTCCACGTCGGCATAGGCGATGATGTTCAAGCTGGTGAATTCGAGGGAGCGGAAGAACCCGCCGATGACCAGAATCCCGACGATCCAGGCGAATGACACGCCGGGCTGGAAGCTCGCACAGGCCGCCACCAGCGACGCGCTGATCAGCGCGTTCGTCACCAGCACGCGGCGGAAGCCCCATCGGCGCAGAATCAGCGGGACCACCGTCTTCATGCCCATGGCCCCGACCACGTTCGACAGCGTGATCAGGCCGGACTGGAACGGGGTGAGATGGAAACCGAGCTGCAGCAGGAGCGGAAGCAGGAACGGCATCGCCCCGATGCCGCAGCGATAGATGAAGCCGCCCACGACCGCGGCGCGCATGGTCGGGATCTCGAGCAGCGACAGATCGAGCACTGGATAGGGCGTGCGCCGGGCGTGAAGCACGTAGAGATAGGCGGCAGCCGCGCCGCCCAGGATCAGGGCAATGACGACGGCCGGGGGAAGAAAGCTGAGCCCGAGGAGCGAGCCGCCGAAAGCGAGACCGCCGATGCCGAGCCCGGCGAGCACCGCGCCGAGCGGATCGAACGGGTCGGGGCTCTGCGACCGCAGCTCGGCGATGAAGAGGGTCGCCAGCACGATGCCGGTCAGCCCGATCGGGATGTTGATGAGGAAGATCCAGTGCCAGGAAATATAGGTGGTGATGAAGCCGCCCAGCGCCGGCCCGATCAGCGGCCCGACCAGCGCCGGCAGCGTGACCCAGATCATCGCGTTGATCAGCTCGCGCTTGTCGACGGTGCGGACCAGAATCAGCCGGGCAACCGGCGTCATCATCGCCCCGCCCATTCCCTGCAGCATCCGCGCGATCACGAACTCGACCAGCGAGCCGGAGAACGCGCAGCCGATCGAGCCGAGCATGAACACGCCGATCGCACCGCGGAAGACAACGCGCGCCCCGAACCGGTCGGCGGTCCAGCCGCTTGCGGGGATGAAAACGGCGAGCGACAGCAGATAGGAGGTCACTGCGAGCTTGAGCGTGAGCGGGCTCGTGCCGATATCGGCGGCGATCGCCGGGAGCGAGGTCGCGATCACCGTGGAATCCATGTTCTCCATGAACAGGGCGACCGCCACGATCAGCGGCACGATCCGTTTGCCGTGCATTGCGCCGTGATAACGAGGGGGTATCGGCGGTTCAAGCGCCGGAGGAGCCGGTCTCGCCCTCCCGGTCGGACGCCCGAGGCGAAACGGCCGGGCCGCACGACCGCATTTGCAATCTCCGAGCCGATGTGCGATCCCCTTCACTCGGCGTCGGAGCGACCCTACATAGGGCACGTCCTCGGACGGAGCATGGCGCCATGATCTATATCCTCGCGGTCTTCCTCCCCCCGCTCGCCTTGTTGCTGAACGGGCAGCCGTTCTCGGCCATCCTCAACCTGATCATCCTGGTGCCGTGCGTCCTGCTCGGGTTGATCTTCCACCCGCTCCTGGTGGTGCCGTCGCTGCATGCGGTGATCGCAATCGCGATGAAGCGCGAGAATCGCAGGCATCGCGAGCTGGTCGAGGCCGTGGAGCGGCACGGGGCGCCGCCGGGCTGGCGGCCCTGAGCTGCCCGACCGTCGATTCCGGTGAATTGTCGCCGGAGCGCTGGGATTCGTCGGCAGGGCGTGCTATCGGCCGCCGCCAACCCGAAACGATCCGTCGAGTCGCCGGCGAAGACGGTGGTTCTCGCCGCGGGCGTCATTATTTAAGCTCCGGCGGCGCTCGACGTGACTGGAGCTGGCGATGGATCCCAAGAGCAACGGCGGCCTGCGCGAGGCGCTCACTTTCGATGATGTCCTGCTCAAGCCCGGACTGTCGGAGCTGCTGCCGTCCGATGCCGATATCCGCACCCGGATCACCCGCGAAATCCCCCTGAACATCCCGGTCATCGCCTCCGCCATGGACACGGTGACCGAGGCCAGAATGGCAATCGCCATGGCGCAGGCCGGCGGGATCGGCGTCATCCACCGCAATCTCGAGCCGGATGTGCAGGCGGCGCAGGTCCGTCAGGTCAAGAAATTCGAATCCGGCATGGTGGTCAATCCGGTGACCATCGCGCCGGAGGCTACGCTGGCGGATGCGCACGAGCTGATGAAGGCGTACGGCATTTCCGGGATTCCGGTGGTGGAGGGCGGCGGGGACGGAAAGGCCGGCAAGCTCGTCGGCATTCTCACCAACCGGGACGTGCGCTTCGCCACCGATCCGCGCCAGAGGGTCGCCGAGCTGATGACCAAGGACCGCCTGGTGACCGTCCGCGAGGGCGTCGGCCAGGACGAGGCCAAGCGGCTGCTGCACCAGTACCGGATCGAGAAGCTGCTCGTGGTCGATGCTCAATACCGCTGCGTCGGCCTGATCACCGTCAAGGATATCGAGAAGGCGGTTGCCAATCCCAACGCCTGCAAGGACGAGCAGGGACGACTGCGGGTCGCCGCCGCCACTACCGTCGGCGACAAGGGGTTCGGCCGCACCGAGCGGCTGATCGAGGCCGGGGTGGACCTGGTCGTGGTCGATACCGCGCACGGCCATTCGCGCCTGGTGCTCGAGGCGGTTTCCCGCATCAAGCGGCTGTCCAACGCGGTGCAGGTGGTCGCCGGCAACATCGCCACCGCGGATGGCGCCAAGGCGCTGATCGACGCCGGCGCCGACGCGATTAAAGTCGGCATCGGACCGGGCTCGATCTGCACCACGCGCATCGTCGCCGGCGTCGGCGTGCCGCAGCTCACCGCCATCATGGACGCGGTCGAGGTCGCGCGCCAAAGCGGTGCCCGGGTCATCGCCGACGGCGGCATCAAGTATTCCGGCGATCTCGCCAAGGCGCTCGCCGCCGGCGCCGATTGCGCCATGATAGGCTCGCTCCTGGCAGGAACGGACGAGACGCCCGGCGAGGTCTTTCTCTATCAGGGACGCTCCTACAAGACCTATCGCGGCATGGGCTCGGTCGGCGCGATGGCGCGCGGCTCCGCCGACCGCTATTTCCAGCAGGAGATCAAGGACACCCTCAAGCTGGTGCCGGAAGGGGTCGAGGGCCAGGTGCCCTACAAGGGCGCGGTCGCCACCGTGCTGCACCAGCTCACCGGCGGCCTGCGCGCGGCGATGGGCTATGTCGGCGCGCGCAATCTGCAGGAGCTGCACGAGAAGGCCGAGTTTCTGCGCATCTCGGGCGCGGGCATGCGCGAGAGCCACGTGCACGACGTCACCATAACCCGCGAGAGCCCCAACTATCCGACCCGCACTTAGCTTGGCCCGATCTGACGGCTGAAGATCGAGAGAGCGGCCGAGGGGATCATGTCCATACAAGCCGTGCTGCTTCCGCTGCTCGTGCAGGTGGTGCTGACCTTCGTGCTGCTGTTCTGGATGGCGGGGGTGAGCCAGGCTTCCTTCCGGCGCGGCGAGGTCAAATGGCAGGACATCGCGCTGCGCGAGCCGAGCTGGCCGGCGCGGTGCCTGCAAATCCGCAACGCCTTCCACAACCAGCTCGAGACGCCGGTCCTGTTCTACGTGCTGACGATCCTCGCCTGGTTGACACGGCGGGCGGACCTCCTGTTCGTGACGCTCGCGTGGATCTATGTCGCGTTTCGGCTGGTGCACGCCTACGTCCACATCACCGACAATTACGTGCCGCGGCGCGGCGCGGTGTTCGCTGCGAGCGTTCTCGTGCTTGCGGTCATGTGGCTCATCTTCGTGGTGCGGCTGCTGCTCGGGTCCTAGATTCTTCGCTTCGCGCATGTTCTATTTGGCGGCGATCTCGCCCCTTCAGGAACATCCGCAAGCTGCATGACCCCCGGCGCCCGCCTGTCCGCAGCCATCGAGGTGCTCGCCGACATCGAGACGCGGCGCCGGCCGGCGGCGGATGCGCTCAAGGACTGGGGGCTGGCGCATCGTTTCGCCGGATCAAGCGATCGCGCGGCGATCTCCGGCCTCGTCTATGACGCGCTGAGACGGCGGGCGTCGAGCGCGCACGTCATGGGCGAGGGAAGCCCACGCGCGGTGGTGCTCGGGATGCTGCGGCTCGAGCGCAGCCTCGATTGCGAGGCGATCGCCGCGCTCGCCAACGGTGCGCGCTTCGCACCCTCGCCGCTCAGCGCCGAGGAACGTCGGCACATCGCCGCCGCCGCGCTCGACGGTGCCCCGCCCTGGGTGATCGGCGATTACCCGCAGTGGCTCGATCCGCATCTGGCGCGCATGTTCGGCGATGACCGCGCCGTCGAGGGCGCCGCACTGGCGAGCCGGGCTCCGCTCGATCTGCGCATCAACCCGCTCAAGGACGAGCGCGATCAGTCCGCCGCCGCGCTCGCGCACCTCGGCGCGGCGCCGACCCGCTGGTCGCCGTTCGGGCTGCGCATCGCGCTCGATGCCGACGCCAAAAGCCCCGCCATCCATTCCGAGCCCGCCTTCCTCAAGGGCATGGTCGAAATTCAGGACGAGGGCTCCCAGCTTTCCGCGCTGCTCGCCCAAGCCAAGCCGGGCGAGCAGGTGGTCGATCTCTGCGCCGGCGCCGGCGGCAAGTCGCTGGCGCTCGCCGCGCAGATGGACAATCGCGGGCAGATCTATGCGACCGATCAGGACAAGCGCCGGCTCGCCCCGATCCATGCCCGGCTCGAGCGGGCGGGGGTACGCAACGTGCAGGTGCGGACGCCGCGCGCCCAGGAGGACCTGCTCGGCGACATCGACGGTCGCGCCGACCTGGTCCTGATCGATGCGCCGTGCACCGGCATCGGCACTTGGCGGCGCAATCCCGACGCCAAGTGGCGGGTGCGGCCGGGTGCGCTCGAGCTGCGCGTCGAGGAGCAGGCGGCGCTGCTCGATCGGGCGGCGCGTCTGCTCAAGCCCGGCGGTCGCCTCGCCTATGTAACCTGCTCCCTGCTCGCCGAGGAGAACGACGATCAGGTGCGCAGCTTCCTCGCTCGCCACGCCGAATTCGCGCTGGCGCCGCCCGGCGCCGCGACCGATGTGCTGGGGGAGCGCGCCGAAAGCTTCCGCCACGCCGCCTTGATCTCCGGGGAGGGGTTGCTGATGACGCCGCGCCGCACCGGGACGGACGGATTCTTCGTCAGCATCATGATCCGCGCATGAGCGGGAATCCCGACAGCCGGCGTCGGTCCGGCATTGCGGCGCCAGGCCGGGCCCGCGCCCCGCACGGCAGGCCGCGCATGATCAGGGATCGCCCGCATGGATTATGACCTCATCCTGCGCCGCGGCCGCGCGATCGATCCTTCGCAGAAGCTCGATGCGGTGCTCGACGTCGGGTTTGCGCGGGGCAAGGTAGCCGGCATCGGAACGGCTCTGCCGGCGGCGGCCGCGACCGAGGTGCGCGACGTGTCCGGTCGCATCGTCACGCCGGGGCTGATCGACCTGCATACTCACGTCTATTGGGGCGGCACCTGGCTCGGCGTCGACGCGGAGGATCTCTGCCGCCGGTCCGGGGTCACCACCGCAGTCGATACCGGCAGCGCCGGGCCCGGCAATTTTGCCGGCTTCCGCAAGCACGTCATCGAGCGCAGCGAGGTGCGCATCCTCGCCTATCTGCATGTTTCGTTCGCCGGCATCTTCGCATTCTCGCCGCGGGTGATGGTCGGCGAAAGCGAGGAGCTCCGCCTGATGGCGCCGATCGATGCGGCGGAGGTCGCCGATGCCAACCGTGACATTGTCGTCGGCATCAAGGTCCGGGTAGGCGCCCGAGCGTCGGGTCGATCCGGCACGGCGCCGCTCGATATCGCGCTCGAGGTGGCGGACAGGGCAGGCCTGCCGTTGATGGCGCATATCGACGAGCCGCCGCCGAGCTACGAGGAGGTGATCGCGCGGCTGCGGCCGGGCGATGTCCTCACCCACGCATTCCGGCCCTTCCCGAACTCGCCGGCAACGGCGCAGGGCACGGTGAAACGCGCGGTCCTCGAGGCGCGCGAGCGCGGGGTGCTGTTCGATATCGGACACGGCAAGGGCTCGTTCGCGTTCAAGACCGCGCGGGCGATGCTCGCCAACGGCTTCGCGCCGGACACGATCTCTTCCGATGTTCACGCCCTCTGCATCAATGGTCCGGCCTTCGATCAAGTCACCACCATGTCGAAGTTCCTGTGTCTGGGCGTGCCGCTGGCCGAGGTGATTGCCGCCGCGACGGCGAATGCCGCATTCGCGCTGCGGCGTCCGGAGCTCGGCAGCCTCAAGCCGGGCAGCGCCGGCGATGCCACGATCCTGTCTGTGGACGAAGGAGATTTCGACTATGTCGACGTCGTCGGGGAGCACCTCAGGGGTGAGCGCCGGATCCTTTCCCGGGGCGTCGTGATTGCCGGCCGATGGTGGCATCCGCGATGAGCGCTTCCGACCCGGGCTGCGCACGCCGGCGAGACGGAGCTCACGTCGCGTTGCCCAGCCGCACGGCCAAGGAAAAGTCGGCCCTGCCGCAAGGGTCCATCTTGCGGAAACCGAGCCGATGGTCAGAGTGGTCGGCCGTGCTCGCGCTGCCAGCGCGCCGCACCGGGATGGAGCGGAACGTCAATCGGCGTGCTCTCGGTATCACGCAGGAAATTGCCCGCCGTCCGGTCGCCATCGGCTTCCCACGGGATTTGCTCCGCGCGGGCGGCGATTGCGCCGCAGATATCGTAGGCGACCTCGTCGGCGAGCGAGGCGTTCGCATAGATGGGCCAGCCGCTGAAGTCGAGCGTGTCCATGTCACTCCGCAGGCCGGGAAAACGGGATTTCGGCAGCGAGACCCGTCGCCAGCCGAGCCGCCCCAATGCGTCGAACTCGACCCTGTCGAGCTCGATTGGGAGCAGCCCGCAGGTCAGCGCCTGATCGAGCCAGGTCTTGATTCCCTCGTCGAAGATGGCATCGAGGTCGCCACGCCGCAGCGGCTGCATTCGCCGCTCGTCGAACGGCGAGCCACAGAGGACGAGACGCCCGCCCCAGGACTCGATGTCCTTGAGGACGAAGCCGTGCAGGGCAAGCGCCTGATCGATCAGAACCAGGGTCGAATGGGTGGGATCCTCGCGCACCGAAACGCGCAACGGATAGCGCTTGGCCTTGATGTCGGCGAGCGAGCGTATCCCGGTGCGCGGGTGGACCATGAAGACGAAGCGATCCCAGCTCGGATAGGCCGCGACGATCCGCAGCGGGAGCGGCGTGCGGAACAATCCCACTCCACGATAGGCTTGGGTGAGCAACGCCGAAGGATTGACGAATGCCGCCTCGATCCCGCCCGCCGCGACCTCCTCGGCGAGGGCTGCCGAGCCGGTCGCCAGCCGCAGCCATGGCCGGAATCGTTCCCCGGAGCCGCTGCCGACCGCGATGATCATGTCGCGGTTGCCGCCATAAGGTGTCGCCGGGTTGCCGGCGACGTGCAACCCGATCTCCCACAGCATCTTGGCGCGGATGAAGTTGGCGCCTCTCGGCAACGGTTCCATCACAAGCGTCTCCAGGGATGAATGGGCAGGCCAGGTCGAGGGGATCGGTGAGGCGGGGTATGCCATCCTGCCGGCAAGCCTGGGGCCGAGGCAAATGCTATAAGTGTCGTCGCGGGAAGTGACGTGATGATCGGCCATCGTGACAGAGGATCTCAGCCTGGGTGCAGCCCCGGACCGCTGCCGACGGGCACGCCAGTCTCCTCCAACGCACGATGAGTGAGCGGGCTGCCGAAGCAGGATCGGTGCGGCTCGGCAGCCTGCGGTCAGGCAAGGCCGGGCAGCCGGCTGTTGCACCGCTGCTTCTGGCTTCGATGCTGGCGCTGAGCGGGTGCACCGTCGGTCGTCTGTTCGAGCGTGACAGAGCCGATTCCGGGCAGGCCCGTCCCGCCAATTACAAGTCCGACATCATCGCCGTGCTGCGCGTCTATTTCAAGGATCCGACCGGGATCCGCGGTGCGGCTCTGTCGGAGCCGATGCTGCAGCCGCTCGGCAGATCGGATCGCTACGTTGTCTGCCTCCGGCTCGATGCGAAGCGGAGCGATGGCCAATACGCGGGCACGAAGGAATACGTTGCGGTGTTCGTCGCCGGCAGGCTCGATCAGCTGCTCGAGGCGAAGCCGCAACAGTGCGATGCCGCCGAGTACCAGCCGTTCCCGGAAGCCGAGGCGATGACGCGCTAGAACGAACAGCTGTTGCGGCGGGCGATCTGCTCAAGCAGAGTTGATGCTCTCCTCGGGAGCCACTGCAATGGCCGCTCCGCTGCCTCATGACCTCGCCTGGACGATCCTCGACAACATGCTGCGCATGCGCCGGTTCGAGGAGGCAGTGCTGCGGCTCGCCGCCGAGAAGCGGTTCGTCGGGCATTATCATCTGTATATCGGCCAGGAGGCGACCGGGGCCGCGGTGATGTCGCTGCTCGAGCCACGGGATCGTATTGCCACCACCCATCGCAACCACGGCCACCTGTTGGCGCGCGGCGCCGATCCCGGGCGTGCCATGGCGGAAATTCTCGGCCGCGCAACCGGCCTGTGCGGCGGGCGCGGCGGCACCCTTCATCTCAGCGATCCCGATTGCGGCTTCCTCTCGACCTCCGGCATCGTCGGCGGCTGCATCTCGCTCGGGGTCGGCGCCGGCTACGCCTCCCGCCAGCGTGGCGAAGGCGGGATCTGCGCCGCATTCTTCGGCGATGGCGCGCTGGAAGAGGGAGTGAGCTTCGAGGCTCTGAACATCGCCTCGCTCTGGCATCTGCCGGTGCTGTTCGTGTGCGAGAACAACAGCAGCGGGTCGTGGGCGCCAGGGGAGGGCTATCCGACGCTGGTGCATGCCAGCACCGATCTCCGCCGCATCGCCGGTGCGGTCAATATTGCGACCATGCGGGTCGACGGCGCCGATGCTCCCGCCGTTCATGCGGCTGCAAGCGAGGCAGTGGCGCTGTGCCGGGCCGGCAAGGGCCCCGTCTTTCTCGAGGCGGTGACCAGGCGCTGGCCCGGCAATAATCCGCTCTGGCCCGAGCCGGTGACCGGCACGACGGACATTCGCATCGCAACCGGTGAGATTGAGCCGAGCGGTGAGCACGCCGACTGGATCGTGCAGCACGACCCGGTGCTGCGGCTGGCGCGCGCGCTCGCGGCGAATGGCCCCGAGGCGGTCGATCGGCTCGCCTCCCTCGATGCCGCCGCGCGGCGTGGCATCGATGATGCGGTGACGTTCGCGCTGGCGAGCCCCTTTCCGGCCGCCGCGAGCGCGTTCGAGCGCGTGTTCGCATAGGGGCGCCCGCAGATGCCGATGCAAAGCTACGCCGAAGCGCTCGTCGACGCGCTCTATGACAGCCTTGCCGCCGACCCCCGCGTCAGCCTGATCGGGAGCTACGTGCTCGGCCTCGGCCCGCAGCGGCACCTCATGGAGCGCGTGCGCAGCGACTTCCGCGACCGCATTGTCGATCCGCCCACCGCCGAAGCCGGCGCCGCCGCGACCGGTATCGGAGCCGCCATGGCGGGCGTGCGCCCCTTCGTCGATCTCGGCACCGGCAGCTTTGCCTACCTGGCCTGGTCGCAGCTCGTCAACGAGGCGGCGGTTGCCTGCTACATGTCGAACGGCCGCATCCCGGTGCCGGTCACGTTCCACCTATTGCACGGAGTGCGCGGAGGGGGTGCCGCTCAGCACAGCCACAGCCCGCAATCGATGCTGTGCAACGCGCCCGGGCTCGAGGTCGTCGCGCCGGCCACCGCGGGCGACGTTTACGGTCTGGTGCGGAGCGCCCTCGAGAGCGCCAATCCGACCGTGGTGGTGAGCCATGCCAAGCTGCTCGGCATCGAATCCGACGTGCCGGCGAACAAGCAGCCAGTCCCCCTCGGCAGGGCCGAGATCAAGCGGCCCGGCCGGGATGCGACCATCGTCGCGAGCTCGCTGATGACGCAGTTGAGCCTCGCCGCCGCGGCCGATCTGGCCATGGAGGGAATCGACGCGGAGGTCGTCGATCTGCGGACGCTGGCGCCGCTCGATGAAGAGACCATTCTCGCTTCGGTCGGTCGCACCGGGCGGCTAATCGTGGCCGATGAATGTCCGCTGCGTTGCGGTATCGCCTCCGAAGTTGCCGCCACCGTCGCCGAACGCGGGTTCGAGCTGTTGAAGGCGCCGGTTGCGCGCGTTACCCGCGCGCAGGTGCCGGTGCCTTACAGTGCGCCGCTCGAGGCGGCGGTGACACCCGACGCCGCCCGGATCAGCGCCGCGGTCAGGCGGGTGCTGGACCTGGGCACCTGACCGACGTCAAGGCCCGGCGAGACGTCAGGCCGGCACGTGCGCCCACCAGGTGATGATCAGGCTGAGCAGGACCGAATAGCCGAGGACCAGCGGCACTTCCGATGTCCAGATGGTCCTGACGATGCGCATGGCGGCCACCCTCTCCGCCAGAACCATAGCGCCGGGAGTGGAGACGCGATGTGATCCACCTCACAGACCGCTCCGCCAATCTCTGCCGAAGAGCCTGCTGCAACCGATGATGCCGCCGCCGCAGCGACTGCACGAGGCTTGTTCAGGCCTGTCTCGCTAACGAGAGCCGGCGAGCCGCTTCGCCTCGCGTATCGTCTGCATGCACTCGGCTTCCTTGCCCTGCCGATCGAGCACCCGCGCCCGCGCCAGCACGTTGCTCGCTTCCATCGCGTTGCCCGAGCCGGTGGTGGCGCCGGGCTGCCCGGCGGTCGGTTGCCCGGCGTTCTGGCGACGCACGTCCTCGGGGGATGTGGCCTTGCCTTCGGTCTCCCGTCGCATGGTGGCGCTCGGAGGGTGCTCCTTCGTCGTGGCGCCGGCCGCCGATTGTGAGTGGCCCGAGGCGCCGGGCGTAGGACCGGAACCCGCATCCTTCGATGCCAGCACCTTCGCAAGCGCGTCGATCTCTGTCGTGCAAGCTCGGCGGCTGCCCATTGCCGCGCGATTGCGTTCGATCGTCCGGGATTCGGCTACAGCACGCGCCCGTTCACGCGTCAATGGACGCCGACAGCGCAGGCTGATCTCCTGGCGAAGGCACTCCAGCGCCTGGGTTGCGAGCGGGCGGTCATAGTCGGACATTCCTGGGGAACGCTGACCGCGCTTGCACTCGCGCAACAGCATCCGGAGCTCGTGCGCGCGCTGGTATTGCTGTCCGGGTTGTATTATCCGCGTCCGCGCTTCGATGCCCTGCTTGCCGCCGCGGGTGCCATGCCGGTTCTAGGCGATATCCTTCGATATACGCTGATGCCCCTGGCGGGGCTGCTCATGCTGCCTCTGGTCCGCCGGAATCTTTTCGCGCCGGCAGCGGTCCCCGAGCATTTGCGTCGCCAATTTCCCTGGCTGATGACGCTGCGGCCCTGGCAGCTGCGCGCGAGCCTTGCCGATGGGGCGCTGATGCTGTGGAGCGCGGCGCTCCTCGCCGAAAGCTACCGACGGATGCGCGTGCCGGCGTTTATCGCTGCCGGAGCAGAGGATCGCATCGTCGATGCAGCCTCGCAGTCGGGGCGTCTCGCGACCGATCTGCTCCACAGCCGTCTCGATCTGATCGAGGGTGTCGGGCACATGATTCAGCATTCTGCGCCGGACCGGGTGATCGCGGCCATCAACCGCGCCGTGCTCGCCGCTCAGGCCGACCTTTCCCGGACAGCGGCGTGTCGCCCGACCCGAGTGGCGACAGATTCGCGGGCCTAGGGGCTCGAGCCGGCGTTCC